>JAIXSF010000506.1 GCA_027484835.1 Rhizobiaceae bacterium
CGCGATCAGAAGATCGGGGCGGAGTGCCAGTGCCATCGCGATCAGCACACGCTGACGCTGGCCGCCGGAAAACTCATGCGGGTATTTGTCTAGGGCGTGTTCGGGGTCGGGAATGCCGACGCGCCCGAGAAGGCGAAGGGCCTCGGCCTGGGCTTTCGTGCTGTCCGTGCCGTGCGTCGTCAGCGCCTCGCGGATTTGCCAGCCGACGGTGTAAACCGGATTGAGGTGGCTGAGCGGATCCTGGAAGATCATCGCAATCTTACGGCCGTTGATCTCGCGCCGTGCCGCCAGTGGCATCTTCAGGAGATCGACGCCGTCCAGCAGGATTTCTCCTGAGCTGATGCGCCCCGGCGGCATGTCGATCAGGTTCATGATCGCTGAAGACGAGACAGACTTGCCTGACCCACTCTCGCCGAGGATCGCCAGCGTCTCGCCGCGGTCGAGATGATAGGACATGTCGCGCACTGCTTTCACGACGCCGACTGCCGTATGGAACTCGACCGAAAGGTTGCGGACTTCGAGAAGATGGTCAGCCATTCTTGGCCCCTTTCATTTCCAGACGCCAGCGCTGCACCGGATCGAGCGCAATCCGCATCCAGTTTGAGAGAAGGTTCAGCGACATCGTTGTCAGGATGATCGCAAGGCCCGGCCAAAAGGAAAGCCACCAGGCATTGGTGAGGTATTGCCGCCCCTGGCTGATCATCAGGCCCCAGGTGATCTCCGGCGGCTGAATGCCGATGCCAAGGAAGGACAAGGCACTTTCCGCCAGCATCACATAGGCAAAATCGAGCGTTGCCAGCGTGGTGAGCGTGGGGAGAACCACCGGCAGGATATGCCGGAAGAGAATGCGTTTGCTCGACGCTCCCATCACGCGGGCTGCCTGGACGAACATGCGTTCGCGGATCTCCAGCACCTCGGCTCGCGTGGTGCGCAGATAGACGGGGATGCGCGTGATCGCCAGCACCATCATAAGGTTCAGGATGGAGGAGCCGAGAATGTAGAGGACAATGACGGCGATCAGCAGCGACGGGAAGGACATGATCACATCAGCAAGCCGCATGATGATCTGGCTGACCCGCGGTGAGGAAAAGCCGGCGATGAGGCCGAGAACCGTTCCGGTAATGGCCGATATCAGGACGGCACCGGCCGCGACCAGCACGGTGTTCTGGGTGGCGACGATGATGCGCGCGAGAAGAGGACGGCCGAGCGCATCGGCGCCCATCCACCAGACCCAGGCCTTCTCGAAATCGAAGGGGGCAGCGTTTCGCCCGCGCAGGTTCTGCTTGGTGGCGAGGTCTCCGAGCCAGCTCGGACCGATGATCGCCATGATCAGAATGATGACGAGGAAGATTGCCGCGCAAAGAGCGAACTTGTCAGCGAGCAGCATGCGAAACATGCGCTTTGCCACATGCGGTTCCTCGATGACGGCTGTTGCTTCGATGGACATGGTCGCCTCCTCAGTTCCGGATGCGAGGATCGAGAAGCGCGTAGGCAAGATCGATCAGCAGGTTCATGAGGAAGATGGCAAGCGCCGTCACAAGGATCGCGGCCAGCACAACGTTGAAGTCGCGTTGCAGGATGGAATCGATCATCAGCTTGCCGACACCCGGGAAGCCGAAAATGGTTTCGATGATGACGGCGCCGTTGAGAAGGCTTGCAGCCTGGTCACCGATAACCGTGATCACGGGGAGCATGGCGTTGCGCAGCGCATGGACGAAGATGATCGGGGTCGACTTCACGCCCTTGGCGCGCGCGGTTTTGACATAGGCCGAAGAGAGGGCCGAGATCATCGAACCGCGCACGACCTGAACGATGATGCCAAAGGGACGGACAAAGAGCACGGCGATCGGCAGAACCCAATGCCAGAAGGTGCCCGTGCCCGATGTCGGCAACCAGGCAAGGTTTACGGCGAAAATGACGATGGCGACGATGGCCAGCCAGAAATCTGGGACCGAGGCGCCGACCAGCGAGACAATCGACGAGAAGCGATCGAAGAAGCCCCCGGCGCGGAAGGCGGCGAGCGAACCCACGACAATCGCGGCGACGGTGACAAGGGTCATGGTGATGACGGCAAGCCAAAGCGTCCAGACGAAGGCTTCGAGCACGACGTCAAGCGCAGGCCGTGCCTTGCGCAGGGATTCGCCGAGATCGCCTGTCACGACGTCACCGACATAGCGGCCAAACTGGACCATCAGCGGATCGTTCAGACCATGCAGTTCCCGGAACTGGTTCTTCATCTCCTCGGAGGCCTCGACCGGCAGGAACAGGGCAGCCGGATCGCCGGTCAGGCGGGACAGGAAGAAGACCATGACCACGAGCCCGATCAGGGAGATCAGACTGGCCACGGCGCGTTTTCGGATAAAGCTCAGCATGGCGTCCTCGGAGAAAACGATGCGGCGGGATCATCCCGCCGCATGGCTTGCCTTGAAACGGGCGGCCGGAGCCGCCCGACAATTACTTGATCTTGATCTCGGACAGCTGGAGCATGGAGTTCGTCGCCATCGTCGGCTTGAAGTCCAGACGCTCGGAGACCCGCGAGAAACCGACCATGTGGAAGAGAAGCACATCGGCGACCACTTCGTCATGCAGATAAGCGATCAGTTCCGACCAGAGCTTCGCACGCTCGTCACCTACCGCAGCGGACGCACGCTTGATCAGGTCATCGACCTTCGGATCAGAAAAGCCGGACTGTGTGCCATCGGTGGCATACTTGAAGAACATCGAGAACGACGGGTCACCCTTCGAGTTGTCGTGCATGGCGGCAACCAACTGGGGGCCACGACCTTCAGCGAAGGGCTTCGAGTAATACTGCTCATGCTCCGCCACTTCGACGAACTTCAGCTCGACCTTGAGACCGACTTCCTGCAGCTGCTGCTGGATGGCCTCCATGATCTCGGTGACGTTCGGGAAGTTTGCCGAGCGGGCGATGATGGTGATCGGGGTATCGACCTTGACGCCATCGGCCTTGGCTTCCTCGATCAGCTTCTTTGCCGCTTCGGGATCATAGGCCGGCACCTTCACATCCTTGTTCCAGCCGAGGGTCGGCGGCGGAACAATGGCCGTTGCCAGAAGGGCGCTGTCGGGCAACAGCGTGCCAAGGAAAGCCTGGCGATCGACGGCAAGGTTCAGCGCACGACGGATCCGGATGTCGTTGAGCGGTTCGATGTTGTGGTCGACGCGCAGATAGACGGTTTCACTGTCCAGATAGGAGAAGTCCGTGGCCGGGTTGGTCGCCTCAACCTGCGAGATTGACGGCGAGAGATCGGCTTCACCCGCCTGAACCATGGCCGCGCGGACAGCCGGGTCGGCGCGGAACAGGTAGGTCGCTTCGGTGACTTCTGGCTTTGCACCCCAGTAGTCGTCACGGCTCGACAGAACGATCTGCTGGCCGGGGGTCCAGTTCGTCAGCTTGTAGGGGCCGGTGCCCACGGGTTCGCGGACGAACTCAAGAGGTGTTTCCTCGGGGACGATGGTCACCAGCGTCAGCAGCAGCGGCAGGATGGGCTGAACCGGATCCGCCTTGAAGTCGATCGTGTAGTCATCCACGACGGTCGGGGTAACGGTCATGCCGCCGAAGTAGCGACGGGATTCGCAAGTATTCTTGTCGCTCATGATGCGGTCGAAGCTGTGCTTGACATCCTTCGCATCAAAGCCCGTTCCGTCGGAGAACTTCACGCCCTGGCGCAAATGGAAGCGCCAGCTGCCGTCGGCGTTCTGCTCCCACTTTTCGGCTAGCCGCGGCTGCACGCCGGTGCCTCCGCGAATATCGAGTTCGGTCAGCGTCTCGCTGACGTTTTCCATGATGATGCGGCCTATGTTCGAGCGCGTGGCCATGCAGGGCTCGAGCAGGTCGGCTTCTTCCGCCAGCACGACCCTGATCGGGCCAGAACCGGCATAGGCGGGTGATAGTGACGTGCCCATCACAAGGGCACACAGCAATGCGGTTTTCCTCATTTTCATTCTCCTCCCAGATGAATTCAGTTTACAGGTTTCACGCCTTTGGCACGCGCTGCGACGAGCGCGGCAAGGCAGATCAGCACAGCGCCGACGACCGTGGTCAGGGCGATGGTTTCGTTGAAGAAGGCAAAGCCGCCGAACGCCACGAGCGGCAAACGCAGAAAATCGATCGGAGCAACGATGCTTGCCGGCGCCAGAGACATCGCATGGGTCATCAGGCCCATGCAGCTCGTACCGACCACGCCCTGAAGCGCAAGCAGCACAAGCTCCCGGTGGCCAGGCATGGCGAAGAACGGAACGGCAAGGACCAGCGAGATCGGCACGGTCAGGAGCAGGTTCCAGACGACCAGGGTCGAGGTGGCGTCGCCCTTCGACATCGACTTGAGGATGAGCTGGATCCCCGCCTGCAGCAGCGCGCCGGTGAGAGCCAGTAGAATGGCAAGGGAAAATCCTGACGGCGACGGTCCGACGATGACCATGGCGCCACAAAAACCGATCAAGGCTGCAACGAGCAGGCGCGCGCCTGGTTTCTCGCCCAGCAGCAGGGCGGCACCGATCACGACGAAAATCGGCGACATGAACGCAATCGCCGTCACATCTGCCAGCGGCCCCATGCCGAAAGCTGCAAAGAAGGCGACCATGGCAAACAGCTTGAACAGCGCGCGAACCGCGTGCTGGCCAAGCGAATGGGTCGAAGCAAGCACACCAGGACGCAGAGCGAGAAAGGGCAGCAGCAGGACAACGCCGAACAGGGCCCGGAAGAACGCGATCACGAAGGGATGCACTGCGCCATCAAGAGCGCGGACAATGACAGCGTCCGATGCGGCAAGCACTGCCGCACCAACTGCGAACAGGATTGCCGCGGTCACCCGCTCGCCTTTCTGTCCTGCCTGCATGTCATCCTCCCAATCCGACCTCCACGTCGGCATGGGCAAAACATCCAACTTCCTTCAAACTTTGTCAAATGATTTCCTGATGTAAATTTTCTTCGATCCAGTATCGGAAATTAAATTCAACATAATCAGATGTTTATGATCTCACTTGTTGTCTTAATGGCGATATTTCGACATAAACAAACTTGACAACTTTGTAAAAAAGTTCGATCTCGGTGCCCAGGAGGAGCGGTCCATGACACCTGACGATATCGCCCGGCACATGACCGGGACGCTTGCCCCTGTCGATGCGGGACGGACGGAAGCCTATCTGCCATCGCCGATGGTGCAGAACCATGCATCCTTCCTGCACATGCGCCTGGACGGCAGCCTCATCTGTGCCTGGTTCGGCGGTTCGCTGGAAGGCAAGTCCGACATTTCCATCTATGCGTCGGTGCTTGCGAGTGGCGCGGCAGCGTGGGGACCACCGCAACGGCTGAGCCACGATGCTCATCATTCCGAGCAAAACCCGGTTCTGTTTCAGGCCCCTGACGGTCGTCTGCTCTTGTTTCACACCGCACAACCCTCCGGAAATCAGGACGAGTGCCGAATCCGCATGGCGGAGATCACCTCCGATTCTGCCGATCGTACCCGGCTGACGGCTGACGAAGGCCGTTACCTGGAGCTACCACGCGGCAGTTTCGTGCGCGCGCCGCTGGTCATCCGCGCCGACGGCGCCTGGCTGCTGCCGATTTTCCGCTGCATTCCTCGCCCGGGGCAAAAATGGAATGGCAGCCACGATACGGCCGCCGTCGGCATCAGCGAAGATGGGGGTGCAAGCTGGCGGCTCGAAGAACTGGACCAATCGACCGGCTGCGTGCACATGTCGCCGGTCTCGCTCGGCCGGACGGATCTTGTCGCCTTCTTCCGGCGCCGGCAGGCCGATTTCGTCTATCGCACACACAGCGTCGACGACGGGCGAACATGGAGCGTTCCTGCCCCGACCGACCTGCCGAACAACAATTCGTCCATCGCGGCCATCGCTTTGGGTGACGGACGCGTTGCAGTGATCTGCAATCCCGTCAACGCTGCGGCCTCCCCGGATCGTCGCACGTCCCTCTACGACGAACTCGGAGAGGAAGACGACAGGCCGGAGGCTGACCCGACCGGGGGCTGCGCCCCGATCTGGGGAGTGCCGCGTGCGCCGGTCGCGGTCTGCATCTCCAGCGATGGCGGACTGACGTTTCCCCAGCGGATCGAAATCGAGAATGGGCCGGGTACCTGTCTGTCCAACGATTCAACGGATGGACGCAACAAGGAAATGTCCTATCCGTGGCTGCTGGCAGATCCCGACGGGACGCTCCATATCGCCTACACCTATCATCGACGCGCGATCAAATATGTCCGGCTCGCCCCGGGTTGGGATCGTCCGGAAAACGGAGAATGACATGAGCGGCATCATCGGCATCACCATGGGCGATCCCTGCGGCGTCGGGCCAGAGATCTCTGTCCGTGCACTCTCCGACATGGCGGCCGACGATCGCGCGGCAACCCGCATCTACGGCAATCTCGCCACACTGATTGCGGCGCGCGATGCGCTCGGACTGTCGATCGATCTCCAACCCTATGTCGTCGACATCGAAGTAGAGGGCGCGCCCCTGCCCTGGGGCAGCCTGAGCCCGGTCGCTGGCGATGCAGCTTTCCGCTTTATCGAAAAGGCCGTGCGCGATGCCGAGGCCGGCACCATCGGCTGCATCGTCACGGCCCCGATCAACAAAGAAGCACTCAACCTCGCAGGTCATCATTACGATGGCCATACAGGCATGCTGCGGAGCCTCACTGGCTCGAAGGCCGCCTACATGCTGCTTGCATCGGAGCGACTGAAGGTCATCCATGTCTCGACCCACGTCTCTCTGCAGGAAGCGATCCGCCGCGCCACCACCGAACGCGTGCTGGCCACGATCCGGGCCGGTAACTGCCACCTGAAGCGCATCGGCTATGACAGCCCGCGCATCGCCGTTGCGGGCGTCAATCCGCATTGCGGTGAAAACGGCCTCTTCGGAACGGAGGACGACGACCAGATCGCACCGGCTGTGGCTGCTGCCCGCGCCGAAGGCATTGACGTCCAGGGGCCGATCTCGGCCGACACCGTCTTCCACCGTGCCTATTCCGGCGCTTTCGACCTGGTGGTCGCACAGTATCACGACCAGGGTCATATCCCGATCAAGCTCGTCGCCTTCGATACGGCCGTCAATGTCTCGGTCGAACTGCCGATCGACCGAACCTCCGTGGATCACGGCACGGCTTTCGATATTGCCGGCAAAGGTATCGCCAATCACGGCAACATGAATTCTGCCATCGCCTACGCCCGCAAGCTGGTCGCCGGCAAAGCCACGCGAGGATGACATCGATGACCGCATCCATCACCCTACACCAGCCGCGCCGCCTGATTGTCGGCGCCGGCACGATCGGAGAGGTCGGCAGCCTTGTCGCAGACGCCCGGGCTGCGCTCGTCATCGCAACCCCGATCACTGCCGGCTTCGTCGACCGGCTGCAGCTTCCAGGCAAGGTAGAGATCTTCGACGCGATCCCGGGTGAACCCGATGTTGCAACGCTGGACGCGGCGCTTGCCGTTGCCAGACGCATAAAGCCGCAGGTCATTGTGGGCCTTGGCGGCGGATCGGTTCTCGACGTCGCCAAGCTCGTCGCCGTGCTGTGGGACAGCGAGCAGACGCTTGCAGATGTCGCCGGCCCCAACCGGGTGGCTGGCCGCAACACGCAGCTGATCCAGGTTGCGACGACAGCTGGGACCGGCTCGGAAGCTGGTATCCGCGCGCTGATCACCGATCCTGTAAAGGGGGCGAAGATCGCGGTGGAAAGCCCGCATATGATCGCGGATGTCGCCGTGCTCGATCCGCGACTGACCTTTACCGTTCCACCTGCCGTCACGGCTGCGACCGGCGTCGATGCCATGGCGCATTGCGTGGAAGCCTTTACCAACAAGCGCGCCCATCCGATGATCGACGGTTTTGCCCGCATGGGTTTCCGGCTCGTGGGCAAATATCTGGCTCGCGCCGTCAAGGACGGATCCGATACCGAAGCCCGCGAAGGCATGATGCTCGCTTCCTATTACGGCGGGATCTGCCTTGGCCCGGTGAACACAGCCGCGGGTCACGCGATCGCCTACCCGCTCGGCACCCGCCTCGGCCTGCCGCACGGGCTTGCCAATGCGATCGTCTTTCCGCATGTGCTTGCCTTCAACCAGCCGATCGTGCGCGACAAGACCGCAGAGGTGGCGGAGGCGCTTGGTTTTGCAGCCGGCGCACCGCAGAGCCTTCTCGAAAATGCCTGCCGCTTCTGCACCGATCTCAACATCGAAATGCAGCTTTCGCGGCACGGCGCCAAAGAAGAGGCGCTTGCGCAATACGCTGCCGAGGCGCACGCCAATCGCCGCCTGATGGACAACAATCCCGCCGACATGGCGGTCGAGGATGTGCTGGCGATCTACCGCGCCGCCTACTGAGCGCAAACCAATTGTCTCACGGAAAAAGGGGCCAACTGGCCCCTTTTTTTCTTTGTTTGGATCGAAAGTCGAAGGCTTGGCCTTCAGCCCTCCGCGAGGCCCGAAAGCGAGGCACTGGCCTGAAACAGCCGTGCGCGGGAGCCTGTCAGATGGGCGTGCATGAGTTCTCGGGCGCGGGCGCCCTCTGCTGCAGCGATGGCCTCTGCGATCGCTTCGTGTTCGGCAAACACCCGCGACAGACCGGCATTGTCACGCTTGACCGAAACCCCGTGAAAGCGCATGCCGACCGCGATATGGTCTTTCAGCGCCTCCATGGCGGTCGAGAAATAGGTGTTGCTGGCGGCGCGGGCGATAGCGAGATGAAACTGGAAGTCGGCATCCTCGCGGTGTGCTTGTCGATTGGTCGCATCGCGCATCAATTCGAGCGCTTCGCGGATGGCAGCCAGTGTTCCGGGCGTATGGCGCATGGCGGCTGCCTCTGCCGCTGCAGGCTCAAGCGTCAGGCGAAATTCGTAGCAGTTCAGGAGATCGGCGACGTTTTCAAGCTGACCGAAACCGAGCGGCTGCTTCATTCCGACCGAGCGGACAAAGCTGCCGGCGCCGCGGCGCGAATAGATCAGGCCCTGGTCGCGCAGCCGGCGCAATGCCTCCCGGATGATGGGACGCGAGACCTCGAACTCGATGGCGAGATCATGCTCGGTCGGCAGCCGTTCATCGGGCTGATAGGATCCAGACTTGATTGCCCTGTGCATGCGCTCGAATACGAGATCCGCCAGGCTCTTACGCGCCGTTCCGCTTTGCAGTCCCATTCTCAGCCCCTGCCCTCGTGCAGTTTGCCGGCGAGGTTCGCCAGTGTGTCCGGCTCCCCGAATCCGCCGGATTTCGCAATGATACATTGACCGCCGGCATAGGCCAGCCCGAGCCCGGGCAGGCACTCTCCCTCCAGGCGGAAACTCTCTATTCCCATGCGTGAGAGGACAGCTTCGGCCGTCGCGCCGCCACACAAGAGCATGGTGCGAGCGCCAGCCGTCAAGCGCGGATGAACACTGGTGGCCAGGTTTTCCGATACCGCCTCGGAGGAGATTCGCGTTGATCCCTCCGTCGCCTGAACCACCATCAGCGGAGCCGCCGGCGGCGTTAAGTCCGGCATCACGCCATTGGGCGCGGGATGATAGGAAACGGCGTCGCGTTGGCGCAGATGCTCGACCTGATCAAGCGTGATCCGGTCATGCGAGCCGATCACAAAAAGACCAGGCCCCGCCGGTGGCGTGACGAGTCCGGCCATGGCCTTGCCGGTCATCTGCCGCGCCAGAACCTCGGCAAGGCCTCTCGCGCCGACCAGGAGATCTACACCGCTTCCTTCGGCCAGTTCCAATGCTGCAAGGATATCATCGTCAGTGAGGGTGTCAGGAATGATCGCTCGATCCGCGTGATGCTTCAGCACGCTTCCGATGGAGATCGGCGCCGCCACACCGAAACCGTCGACATAGGCATCTCTCACGACGCGGCCGAAGGCGGGGATAGCAGGCGCGACCAAAGCCCGTTCGTAATGGACAGCATCGAGTTCAGCAGCGACGTGCCCCTTGAGCCGGGAATCGATCTTCTTAAAGAGGCGCACTTCAGAAGGCAGCCGCTTTACGACCTCCTGCATCAACCGGAACGCTTCAGACGCAGATTTCTCTCGTGACGCCAAATTGACCGACAGAACGCGCGGGGATGAGGCAAGCGCGGCTTCGACAGCCGTAACGGTCAAGACAATTTCGGTGCGTAGCCCACGTGCCGCAAAAGGAGCGGCTGTATCCAATGCACCAGTGAGATCGTCGGCAACGATGACGAGCACGAACGGGTTCCTTGTTGTTATCTTCGTGATCCAAAGATGCCTTTGTTTTCATATCAATGCAATTCAAGACTGACAAATTCGCAACCGCGATTCAACTGTCGTGGGTGTACCTCAAGCTCAAGCCGTGCGGAAACAGGTTGCCACTCACATACTGAGCCTGACGCACCACCTTCCATCCGGGCGGTGGCGTTGCTCACGTCAAATAGTGACAGGAGAAGCAGGGGCAAATCTGCTGTTGTGCGCAGATGTGCGCAGATGTGCGCAATCATTCGAGTTGGCGGCCCGCAAAGCTGAACCAGCTGGAGATCATGGGTCCTCACCACGCCTTCGAAGCCCTGAAGTTCCCGCAACGAGCGCTGCGCTGCCAAGCAGCAGCGCCTAAGCCACCACAGGTTTTCGCTGAACGGAATTATTCGTCGCGAGGGAAGTGCCACTGAAGGGAGTGGTGCCCGGAGGCGGATTTGAACCACCGACACGCGGATTTTCAATCCGCTGCTCTACCAACTGAGCTATCCGGGCATCTCGGCTGTCTTGCGACGCCTGCCGGTCTTTTCCAAGACCGCCGGGGCATTTCCCCGGGAGCGAGCGGGGTTATAACATCTTGTTCGGCCATGTCCAGCGCTTGAGCGCACTTTTTTGAAGAAGATGTGAAAATCGCAGAAAGGTGAGCGAGAACAAGGGGATCGCGCTGGCTTCCGAACAGGTTTACATCCCTGTGGTCAGTCGCGGTAGTCGTCGTCTGCCTTGGCTTCGTCGTCGACGACAGGAATGGCGTAGGAGCCCTTCAGCCAGCGCGACAGGTCCAGGTTGCGACAACGGTCCGAGCAGAAGGGATAGTTCTCGCGCGTCGAGGGGCGACGGCATTCGGGGCAAGGCAGAGCCTTGCGCAGCGGCTCGACCTTGGCGGTCCGCTGTTCGTCTCCTTCCGCCATGGTCAGCCCTCCGTCCAGCCCGTGTGCACGTCATAGCCCTCGCCGGAGAGCATCTGCAGCGTCTCGAACAGCGGCAGGCCGACGACATTGGTGTAGGAGCCGACGATCTTCTGGACGAAGCTGCCTGCGATGCCCTGGATGGCATAGGCGCCCGCCTTGCCGCGCCATTCGCCAGAGGCGAGATAACATTCGATGTCGTAGCCGGAAAGGCGCTTGAAGCGCACCTTTGTCTCGACGATCTTCTGGCGCAGCTTGCCATCGGGCGCGATCAGGCAAACGCCGGTGAAGACCCAGTGGCTACGGCCTGACAGAAGATGCAGGGCAGATGACGCCTCCTGCATCAGTTCCGCCTTTGGCAAAATGCGACGACCGACGGCCACAACCGTGTCCGCCGCCAGAATGTAGCTTCCGCCCCAGGCGAGATCCTTACGGACCTGCAAGTGCGCGGCCTTTGCCTTATCGGCGGATAGGCGGCGGGCAAGCGAGCGCGGATGTTCGGATTTCTTCGGCGTCTCGTCGAGATCCATCGGCATCAGGCGCGCGAGATCGATGCCAGCCTGTTTCAGGAGATCCACGCGGCGCGGCGACCCGGAGGCCAAAATTAGCTTCTGTCTCAGTTCCATCCGAACCCGCTCCTCAAGCCTTCAGGTCTTGGCCCAAAGCTTACTTGAAGCGATAGGTGATGCGGCCCTTGGTCAGGTCGTACGGGGTCATCTCGACGAGGACCTTGTCGCCCGCGAGGACGCGGATACGGTTCTTGCGCATGCGGCCGGCGGTGTGGGCGATGATTTCGTGTTCGTTTTCGAGCTTCACGCGGAAGGTGGCATTCGGCAGCAATTCAGTGACGACGCCGGGGAATTCGAGGACTTCTTCTTTTGCCATAGAGCGGTTGTCTTTCCTGGGGTTTTGTAGAGGGGCGCGCTGAGGGCCCCTTAAAATGTGGGCGGAAACTACACAATCGCCCGGCATTTGTGAACCTTGTAGATTCGGCTTTCGGAAATTGTTTCAAGTGGGTCGAAAACGGCCCTAATCCGGGGCAAGAACCAGCCTGTCACGGATCAGCTTCGTCAGGCGGTCGCGCACGTCCCGGTAGGCGGAAAGCCGCTGGCCCCGGCTGCCGGTCTCGACCGTCGGATCCGGCATCGGCCAGTATTCCACCTCGACCGCGGACGAGCGCGTCAATTCGAGTGCTGCGTGATGGGCTTCGGGCGTCAGGGTAATCACGAGGTCGAAGTAGTCGTCTTCCAGATCCTCCAGCGTCTGAGGCTGGCGGCGGTCGAGCGACAATCCGATCTCGTCCAGCACGACATCCACGAAAGGATCGCGCTCACCCTTCTTCACACCGGCGGATGCAACCCAGGTGCCTGATGGCAGGGCCTGTCTTGCAATCGCCTCAGCCATGGGGCTGCGGATGACGTTCTGGCCGCACATAAAGAGGATCGCGCCGGGCCGCGACGGACGGCGGCCTTGCATCCCGCCTTCATCCATTGCGTCTATCCCCGCCAATAGAGCACGCAGACCAGGGTGAAGAGCCGACGGGCGGTATCGAAGTCGATCTTGATCTTACCCGAGAGCCTGTCCATCAGCGTCTGGGACCCGTCGTTGTGAATGCCGCGACGGCCCATGTCGATCGCTTCGATCTGCGACGGAGTCGAGGAGCGAATCGCCTCGTAGTAGCTTTCGCAGATCATGAAGTAGTCCTTGATGATCCGCTGCAGGGGGGTCAGCGACAGGATGTGGACCGCGACGTCATCGCCGGCTTCCGTCTTGATGGAGAAGACGAGCTTGCGGTCCACCAGCGAGAGGTAAAGCTTGTAAGGGCCGCCAGCATGGCCGACGGGCTCAAAGGTGTTTTCCTCGATCAGATCAAAGATGGCGACCGCCCGTTCATGCTCGACATCGGGGGTCGAGCGCCCGATGGTCTCGTCCAGAACGACATCTGAGAGCCGGAAGTCGCCCGCTGCCATCGGCTAGTCCCCGAGATTGAGACGGATGGCGACGGATCGGGCATGGGCTTCCAGCCCTTCCGATTTCGCGAGCGCAATCGCAGCCGGTGCCAGCTTGCGCAACTGCTCCGGCCCGAGCCGCAGGATCGAGGTGCGCTTGACATAGTCCAGCACCCCCAGCCCCGAGGAGAAACGTGCGGATCGCGCCGTCGGCAGAACATGGTTGGAACCGCCGACATAGTCGCCGATCACTTCCGGCGTGTGCCGGCCGACGAAGATTGCGCCGGCATTGCGGATGCCTTCGATCAGGGGTTCCGGATCGTCGACGGCAAGCTCGAGGTGTTCGGCGGCGATGCGGTTCGCAAGCGGGATAGAGTCTTCCAGCTTGGCGACCGTAATGATCGCGCCAAAATCGCGCCAGCTGGCGGATGCGGTCTCGGCGCGCGGAAGCGACTTGAGCTGGCGCTCGACGGCCGCTTCGACAGCTTCGCCCAGCGCGCGGTCGTCGGTGATGACGATCGACTGGGCGCCGGGATCGTGTTCGGCCTGGGCAAGGAGGTCAGCGGCCAGCCAGTCCGGATCGTTGTCCTTGTCGGCAATGATGAGCACTTCCGAAGGACCTGCGATCATGTCGATGCCGACGGTGCCGAAGACCTGACGCTTGGCCGCTGCAACATAGGCATTGCCCGGTCCGACGATCTTGGCGACCGGCGCGATTGTCTCCGTGCCATAGGCAAGGGCCGCAACCGCCTGGGCGCCGCCGATGCGGTAGATCTCGGTGACGCCAGCAATGCTGGCCGCCGCCAGAACCGTCGGGTTGATGGCACCGCCGGTGGCCGGCACGACCATGACAACGCGGGGTACGCCAGCGACCTTGGCCGGCAGCGCATTCATCAGCACCGAACTCGGATAGCTCGCGGTGCCGCCTGGCACGTAAAGGCCGACGGCATCGATCGCCGTCCAGCGCGAGCCGAGGCCAACGCCGATCGCATCTTCGTAAATGTCGTCCTTCGGCAGCTGGCGGGCGTGGTGGCGCTCGATGCGCTCGGCAGCCAGCTTCAAGGCATCGATCAGCTCCGGTGCCGTGGAAGCCAGTGCAGCGGCGATTTCTTCATCGGTCACCCGCATGGACACCATGGAGAAGTCTACACCGTCGAAGCGTTTGGAATAGTCGGCGAGTGCCGCATCACCACGGGTCCGTACGTCATCGATGATCTTGCGCACGACGTCGTTCACGTCGTCGGACACTTCACGCTTGGTCGTCAGGAAGGTCGCAAAACGCGCCTCGAAATCGTCCGATGCCTGATCCAGCCAGATTGCCACGCCCCGTATTTCCCTCTCAAGCATTTCCATTGACTGACGCTGCGACGACCAGACGTCGCCACGCCTTTTCAGCCCGCTTCGTGTTCCGGCCGTGTCGTCGTTTCCCAGGCGCCCCCGGTGTCGGCCAGCTGAGCCTCGATGCATTCCACCTCGAGCGCAATCGTAGCGCCACCGGCGAGAAGCAGTTCGACGACACCCTCCGGGCCTTCGCCCTTCGGCAGGTAACGGATCGCGAGCAGGCTCATCACCTCCTCGGCACGGCTGCGATCGAAGCCGATCGAACGGACGGCCTCGACCCGCTTGAAGCTGAGGGCTGCGCGGCGACGCTCGAAGCTCTTCGACGCGCGGGCCGCTTTTTCCCAGACGAAGCGATTGGCTGCGAGGGAAAACAGGCCGGAACGGGCCGAAAAGCTCAGATCGCCGACCTTGAACACGGCGTCCTGCATATGGGCCGAGATGATCGCGAGATCATCGGTATCGAGCGCCAGCAGCTTCAAGTCGGTCATGTCACCTCACAGTATCGCCGATCGGCGGTTCCCGTCGCATTTCATGTTTTCGACATAGGTTGCGGCTTGTCCAGTGGCAACGGGGCAAAATGACTTTTCGCCCCGTCACACTGCGAAAGACAGGCGAAGCCCGTCGTCAGTCGCTGATGCGTTCAACGATGGCGCCGCAGCGGGTGAGCTTTTCTTCCAGACGCTCGAAACCACGGTCGAGATGGTAGACGCGGCTGACCATGGTCTCGCCCTCGGCTGCAAGGCCGGCGATGACCAGCGACACGGACGCGCGCAGGTCGGTTGCCATGACCGGTGCGCCGCGCAGACGGGTTACGCCTTCGATGCGGGCGGTCTGGCCAGAGAGCGTGATCTTGGCGCCGAGACGGGCCAGTTCCTGCACATGCATGAATCGATTTTCGAAGATCGTCTCGGTGACATGCGAGACGCCGTTGGCACGGGTCATCAGGCCCATGAACTGGGCCTGCAGATCGGTCGGGAAGCCGGGGAAGGGCTCGGTGACGATATCGACCGGGCGAATGGCATTGCCATGCCCAATGACGCGGATGCCGCCATCGACGGCGGAGACTTCGGCACCAGCGCGGCGGATGGCTTCGACTGCCGTATCGAGCAGCGTCATGTCCGTACCGGCCAGCGTCACGTCACCGCCGGTCATGGCAACCGCCATGGCATAGGTACCCGTCTCGATGCGATCCGGCAGCACGCGGTGGCGGGCACCGGAAAGGCTCGGCACGCCTTCGATGGTGATGGTCGAGGTGCCGGCACCCGAAATCTTGGCGCCCATGGCAATCAAGCAGTTGGCGAGGTCGACAACTTCCGGCTCGCGGGCCGCATTGCCGATCACTGTCGTACCGCGGGCGAGCGATGCCGCCATCAGCATGACGTGCGTTGCACCGACCGAGACCTTCGGGAAGGTGTAGCGAGCACCGATCAGGCCGCCCTTCGGCGCCTTGGCATTGATATAGCCGCCATCGATTTCCATCTCGGCGCCGAGTGCGGTCAGGCCCTCGATGAAGAGATCGACTGGACGCGTGCCGATGGCACAGCCTCCGGGAAGCGAGACACGTGCCTGGCCTTCACGGGCAAGCAGCGGGCCGATGACCCAGAAGCTTGCGCGCATCTTCGAGACCAGCTCGTAAGGTGCCGTGGTGTCGGCAACCGTGCGGCAGGTGAAGTGTATGGTGCGCGAATAGGAACCGTCCTGATGTTCGCGGCGGCCGTTGACGGCGATGTCGACGCCGTGATTGCCGAGAATGCGGATCAGACCTTCAACGTCTGCCAGATGCGGCACGTTTTCCAGCGTGAGCGTGTCCGACGTCAGAAGCGAGGCGATCATCAGGGGCAGCGCTGCATTCTTGGCGCCCGAGATCGGGATGATCCCGTTCAACGCATTGCCACCAACAATCCTGATGCGATCCATGAGAGCCTGCGATACGGGCAAGGAGTGCCCGCCTTTCCTGAAGAACGTGTGAGGGGAAGCCAATCCGGCGAGGCTGGCTCTTTAGACGAAAACAACGGGCGGTTCAATTGAAGCCGTAACGCTCGGTTAATCACCGGGTTTGGGCGAATTTGCGACAGGATCGGTATTCTTTCCGGCTGAACCCGTGCCCTCCCCATCGGCTGCCGCCGCCAGCGACGCCGGACGTGCAGCCGGCAGGCCAATGCCATCCTCGGCTTCGCCGGCACGCCTTGCACGCGCCTGCAACTTTCGGCGCGCCAGATTTTCGCGCAGCTTCGCCGCTGCCCGTTCGCGTCGCTGCTCTTCGGCATTGGAGCGCGCACGTTTTCCACGATCGGAAAGTCGGGCGGCCTCGACTGCGCCCGCCTCCGCTTCGCCCTTGTTTTCCAGGTCATTCGTCATGGCGTCGTGATAACCGATCGGAGAAAAATCGAAAAGTCCCTTCGACCCCCGTCACAAAACTTGGTCGCCCGAACGCTTTACTGCTTGCGCTGCCCGAAACTCTGTGGCAATAGGCGCCTCGTTCCGGGCCGACCAGATGTGTCGCCCGCCAGATGCTGCTATAGCTCAGGGGTAGAGCACTCCCTTGGTAAGGGAGAGGCCGAGAGTTCAAATCTCTCTAGCAGCACCATTATCCCCTGTGAAAATTCAAATACATACCCGGACATCAAGGCGTTACGTCTTCACCTGTTACAGCAAACTGTTACAGTGGGGGACATGAACGACATGCCCAGACACCCCCGACTGATGAAGCGTGGAAACGTCTTCTATCACCGCGCTTCCGTCCCCGAAGATATCCGGGCGACATACGGCAAGACCGAAGAAACCTTTTCGCTCAAGACAAGGGACCCCCGCGAGGCCATGCGATTAGTTCGCATTGAAGGTGCGCGGGTAGACGCTCTGTTTCAGGCGCACCGCGAAGAGATCGCTAGACTGAACGGTCCCCTGCTGGAGGAGTTGACCGAGGAACAGGTTAAAACCCTGGCTGACGTCCACTTTGCTAACATCCTTGCGGAAGACGAAAACGAACGTATCAAAGGCTTCCTAGACGAAGACTTCGACCTATACTCATCTGATATTGCGGTAGTGGAGGCAGCGGCACGAGCGGCGTACGCCCGTGGCGCCGTCCCCGGCTTTGTCCCGGCGGTCTTTGCCGAGATCACGAGGACACTCAACGTTAACTGGCGACTCTCGGAGAACTCGCCAAGCTGGCCTGTCCTTAGCCGAGCACTCCTGGCGGCAAACATCAAGGCATCAGCAGCAAGGAAACAGCGGCAGTTCGGAGATGTCGTAGACACGCCCTCGATTGACGTACGGTCCCTTAAGGGCACCACCCGCACGCGACAGACAATCACCAGCCTATTTGAAGCGTGGAAGCGAGATCACGAGGGTTCGGCTAAGACAGCCGCGATGAACCTGCAGCAAATCAATTGCTTTATCGAGTTCCTAGGGCATGACGAGGCTGAACGCGTAACTCCGCTGAATGTAGCCGACTTCTGCGACCACTTGAGGCACGAATGCAAGCTGTCCGCGAAGACAGTCCATGGGAAGTACCTTGCCAGCATCAGGACCATTTATCGGGTAGGGATTTCAAAAGCGCTGGTCCCTTCCGATCCAACAGCAGCAACCAAGGTCAAGGTTCCGAAGAAGGTGGTGGAGCGGCCCAAAGGTTTCACTGATGACGAAGCGAAGGCGATCTTGCTGGCCGCCTTGGACGATCCGGCAAAGCTTGGCAGGATGGCACCCCACAACAAGCTGGCAATTCGCTGGGTGCCTTGGATATGCGCCTATACCGGCGCGAGAGCGGGGGAGATCACACAGCTTCGCAAGGAGGACTTCCAAAAAGAGAACGGCGTGAACTTCATCGTCATCACCCCGGAAGCAGGGTCAGTCAAAAGTGGTCGATATCGCAGAGCACCACTCCACCCCCACCTTATCGAACTGGGCCTCCTAGAGTTCGTCAAAGCGCACAAGGGTGGTCCCTTGTTTTACGTCCCCAACACCAGGAAGAGATCGAACGGACACAAGACCTCCGACAACACACGCGCGAAGGTCGGGGACTGGGTCCGAGACGTCGTCGGAGTAACGGACAAACGAATTCAACCAAATCACGCTTGGCGACACCGCTTCAAGACGGTTGCCCGAGACGTTGACATCAGTCAGCGGTACATGGACGCGATCCAAGGCCATGACGACGGCAGCGCCAGCGTGGACTACGGGGACAACACGATGACGGCCCTATATCGCGAGATTAAGAAGCTTCCGAGATACCCAACCGAGGCGGATAATGCCAAGTAGCCCAAAGATCGATGCGGCCAAAGCGGCGATCCTTAAAGAGCGTCGTCAGCGCATCCGCCGCGCCACGTACCCTTACGTTGCTTCGATCATGATTGAAGACGCCACGATGAAGGCTGAGTTCCGGCATCGCCTTGTGTTGGATTGGTGGAACCGCATCGTTGACCCTCTTGATGCTGAGACCTACGACGCCGAGCGGCTCCGGTATTTCCGGGAGCGATTGCGTGAGCATAACGCTTCGGCTGCTCACAACGCAGAAGTCCGACAAGGCCGAAGTCAGGCAAAAGCCAAGCGACGGCTGTCTCCTGCAGCGCTTGCGTACTTCCAACATCAAGTGAAAAGGCTATCAGATAGGGGATTGAACTACGCCGCCGCCGCACGAGCTGTGAAAGAGCACGACGCAGCATACGAGGCACTTACGACAGGGCTAATAGGCCTTCCCGAGCTTCGCCCCTCGCCTTACGGGAGGTTGGAACAGGCAGTTCGAGCAGCCACCACGGATGCACGTTTCCAAAGCCTAGCGGACAAACTTGAAGCCGACACAGCCGCCATGCTGCCGGGATGGGCCGAGAGCCGGTTGCAGGACCGGCTTGCTGTGTTTCAGGACAGGTTCCATAGGGTTTGGCTGCACGGGGACGACTACGTCAGCACAAAGCGGCGCGAAGGCCTTATACGGAAACTTGAAGACGAATATGCTATTTATATCAATTTATTAGTATAGCCTTCTTATGAGGACACTAAGATTTTTTGATAAGACATAGCAGGAGTTAGCCAAAGGTATCCCTAGGCTCACATCGGACCTTCCGACACCTCTTCCTGTCTTCGTCATCGGCTATACTGACGCTCATGATTGAGACTCGCTGAGAGCCTTCTCAGCCTTTCCACTCACGACACATCCGGCACCCCTGAACGCTCTCCACGGGCCTCTACGAGTCAAACGGGGCCATCCCAGCGCCCTTCCCCGCCCCCAGTCACGCCACGACAACCAACGCAGCCCCCGACGACACCCGCAGGTGACCGGCGAAGGCTCCATGGGGCCGCAACACATCTCCCCAAACATAGCCCCTCAATCCCGCTCCTGCAGCGGAAGGATGTAACGATGAAACCAAACATGTCTCTTATCGAGGCCCTCGCCGCAATTCGGTCCAGCCTAAAGAACGGCACACAAACATTGGAAGTCGACTGGCCGACTACACTTCGGCGCAGCGAGATCGCGAAAATGATCAGCGTGTTCCAGCCCCGGCAACTCGACGGGCGCCTTGCCGAAGATGAAGCCCATGTGCGCACCTTATGCCAGGCTATCGGGTCAGCGGAACGCCCAAAGTACCTGGACCCAATTCAAGTTTGGTGGGGCGGAGATCGCTGGTACGTCATCGACGGTCATCACAGGCTACAGGCCTATGATCGTCTTGGAATAAACCAGGATATCCCCGTGGTCGTGTTCGAGGGGGACCTAGATGCGGCGATGGCCCAGAGCGCAGCGGCAAACTCAAAAGACCGTCTAGTGATGCGCAATGACGACAAGCTCAACTACGCATGGCGGCTCACGATTGTCTCCATGCTCTCCAAGCAGAAGATCGTGGACGCATGTGCCGTGGCGAATGGCACAGTGGGCAACATGCGGAAAGTTAAGGCTGCGCTGCTGGCTGATGGGCAGCACACGGAGGAGACGTTACTCGACTTGTCATGGAAAGATGCGCTTGCGGAGGCGGAAGGGAGGGAGAAGGACGTCAACTATAATCCCGAGGAAGCCATCAAGCGCAGAGCTGAGCGTTACCGTGCCGCCCTATTCAAGGCACTTGGAGATCGCCCGTACAATGATCCGGAAGCCTTCGGCCTAGCCCTTCTAAGTCTCGACAGCCGGTTCCCCGAGAAGCTCATGCGCTCTCAGTCATGGGATGGGGCGGTCCGTCAAGCGGTACGCAACTTGGCAGAAGATGAGCGAGAAGCCGCAGAGCTTGCAGCCCTTTGGAGCACCGCAGAAGACGACGAATACTGACAAACTGTCCATAATGGCCATGTAAGCATGGACATCCCGAGGGGACACCCTGTAGCAACCGCAGCGTTCCCAAGAGGGTCGCCGGGGGATCATCGGCCCCCGGCAGGTCCCTCCGAAGTCCGGGCTAAACACCTCAGCATCTCGGAGAGAAACACAGGGAGCACACCTCGCGCCAGTCATGATTGCCGAAGACCGAAATGTTCCCGGTTCTTTAGGGGCGCAAAGGGACCCAAGATGTCCAGCGCTTCAAACAGTTGGAATGCGCCGCCATCGGCCTCATCCATAGCTTGATCCGCCGCATCGCAGTAGTCGGTTGCGTCAAGGAGGTCCGTGCAGAGAACCGTTCCGTCCTCTTCGAAATAGACGACACCCCAGAGGTTATCTAGCGCGGTCACAGTGGGGGCAGTGGTGAGCGTGTGCATGTCCCTTGTTCTCCTCTTGGAACGCCGCTGGATCGCGGCAGGGACCTCCTACAATTCACACGAAATGACGGGCCGCAACTGAATAGAACCTGCGATAACGCAACCATTCCAGTCGCTTCGGTAACGAAGATAATTCAGGAGCAGGTGTGCCCATCCCGTCACCCTGGCAGTCCACGGAAAACCCGAGGGGACCTGGCGGGAGTCCCTGCGATTACGCAGCGAAGCTCAATTTTGGGCTGGCGTGTCCCCAGCTTCCCGGTCCCGCCCCTCCTGACTCCGTAGAGCCTCGTAGAGCGCGTTCTGTGGCGGCGGGTGCCGCAGGTCATCCGGATTGCTGGAGGAGCACGAATGGCCTCAACTGCGACAGCTTACCGTGCACTTGCGTGTGTTTTTTTACACAGGAAGTTTTGTGGCAACAAAAATTTTACATTGCCTAGGTCGCCCGAAGACGTCACACATTGCATATTCCGCGAGGAATAGGGTGCGCCGAGAGGAAGGGCAGGGTGTGGACACCAAGTCCCTTCTTCTCGACTATCGTTATACGCAGCGCTCAACAGAACGGTTTGGACCCGCACTGCCGATGGGTGTGGACGCCACCGAGTCCGCGTATCAACTCTGAGCGTGACTCAACCAAACGCCACCAATTGACGCAAGACCCGCAAAGGCGAAATTGCAGCCTTATCCCGTGGTGATTTGGCCGGTCGTGGTGCGCAGCTTTGCTTCTGGGGACCCCATGACCTTTTCCGCAAAATTGTGTGAGCGGATTACGTGTACTTCCCATCGCTCAACCCCCCCGTGGGGTGGTGGTGGGGTCCAGCCCTTGCCTTATCCCGGCGCGAGCCAATCCGAGCCGTGCCACTTGTTTTTAGTCACCTGCGCACTCGTCGCAGAAACCCCATTCACCTCCAGCCGCCAACGCCACTTTGAATGGTCTTCCGCAGTGAATGCAGTTCGCGTCCGCATTCGCCGACTCCGCCTTTCGTGGAGTGTCCTGCCAGTTCCGGTCAAACTCCCGCTGTGCGTCTGTCCGGCGGCGGAGTTCCGCCTCCACCTCTTCCCTAGTCCAGCCTGTTGTCATTTCGACACCTCCACAGCACGACCCTAGCCCTATCGAGATGCAACCGACAAGTTGTTGAACCGGACGCTGGTTTACAGAGAGATACTGAAGCTCCACCGATCTCATTTGGATATATCCCAGCCGAACCGGCTAATTGCCCCTCTTCTCGCGGTCTTATAAATACTCTTGACCACTTAAAACGAACCGACATATATGGAACTACCCATATCGAACCGGAGACGTTTCATGTCCTTCATCCGCGCTTACCTCAGGGCTTCCACCAAGGACCAAGACGCAAGCCGTGCGCACTCCGACCTCCAGCGCTTTGCAGAGGAGCGGGGATTAAGGATCGCAGCCACTTACATGGAGAATGAGAGCGGCGCGTCCCTGCAACGCCCGGAGTTGTTCCGGCTCCTGTCCGACTGCCAGCCGGGGGACGTGCTGCTTGTGGAGCAAGTGGATCGCCTCAGCCGCCTCAATGCCGAAGACTGGGAACGCCTCAAGACAGAAATCAAGTCGAGACGTGTGAAGGTGGTAGCACTGGATCTCCCGACCTCTTGGGGTATGGCGACAGCCTCAGCGGACGACATCCAAAGCCGGATGCTGGATGCAATCAACGGCATGATGCTGGACATGCTCGCAGCGATCGCCCGGAAGGACTACGAGGACAGGCAGCGGAGACAGTCACAGGGCATTGCCAAGGCCAAGGACGCCGGTGCTTACCGAGGGAGACCCGAGGACACCGACAGGAACGCAGCGATCCTTAGGATGCTCCAGTCCGGTCAATCGTGGAGCACCATTATTGCCGCAACGGGATGCTCCCGCTCCACGCTGTCACGCCTTGCCAAGCGGCTAGTGACAAAGGAGGAGGTGGCCCCCTGAGTGACACCCGGAGGGGCCCGTGGGCATCTTGCTCACGTCTGCCCTTCCACATTTTTCTGCCCTCTCAAACACAGCCGCCCCTTCCTATACCTTGTCCAATAGTGAGCCGGTCATCCACTGACCCACGCACCGCCAACAAATATGCCACGGTTCTTGGACATCCCTGAGTCATCGATGCGGAAAAGGCCAAACTTCGCTTCGGGTGTTACGGCGTGTAGCCTTTCGATGAACCGCCGCAAAATCTCTTCCGAATAGTCCGGAAGGATCGACGCTACAGCTTGGCCAGCATCGGTAAGTTTGATGACGGAAGTGCTGACATCATCTCCGAACGCTCCGATTGCGTAGGGTTCATCAAGTATTCCTTCTGGGATCGGGGTATGCGTACGAAGCGTAACGACCCATTCGGCGAACCTTACCGACAGAAGTGGCGGCACCTCGCTGGAGCGTTTGAACGGACGCATTATGCCGCCGCCGGAGTAATTTATGAGTCCTGCATCATCCAGCGAGAGAAGCTCCGCTAAGTTGAGGTCGTGAACTAGACATTCTATAAGCGCACTGCCAACCCGAGCCTGTCCGCATACCCTCTCGAACAACTGAGCGGTCTTGGGGTCCAGTTCGTCCACGATGCGCATTGCCTTATTGGACATCGCGCCAGGAGTCTGAACTTCCCGTGCCAATACCCGTCCCCAGCGTGACCTTAGCTCCTCAGTGGAAGCCTCAGCAGCGTACCGCTCGAAACGATCAAGGAACTCAGGTGCCAAGTCTCCACGCGGGGCACTCAACATATCGTCGCCGGGACTATCTGTAGCAACGCTCAAGTGCTCCAGTGCCTCCGCAAGGACAGCGTCTTTGTTGTCCTGTATCCGCACCACGTGGCCGAAATGAGTTTCAAGCGCTCGCCTTGCAAGCCCTGGGTCTTGTCCTAGCAACTGCA
>JAIXSF010000248.1 GCA_027484835.1 Rhizobiaceae bacterium
AAATTGCTGGCGGTACCGACATCACGAGAGCGCCGTAAACTCTCGCCAGAGGGGCCCGGCACCAGGTTCGGACGCGGTGATGCTGAAATCACGGCGCCTCACGTTCTTGTTAACGAACAATGCCCAAAGGTCAAGATTTAAGGCAGGTACGCCGCCATAGTTGATCATATCGGGTATGGACGATGCGTTTTGCATCGGCGCGCATTTCGACAATTTTTCCGGGAGGTTACGATGATGGATCTAAATTCGGACTTCGATCTGCAGCGTTTCCTCGATGCGCAGAAGGAAAGCTACGCCCAGGCGCTCGAGGAATTGCAGAACGGGCAGAAGCGCAGTCACTGGATGTGGTATATATTTCCGCAGCTTCAGGGATTGGGGCGGTCTCCCACTGCTATCCACTTCGGACTCAAATCCGCTGCAGAGGCGCGCGCCTATCTTGGGCATCCCGTCCTTGGAGAGCGTCTGCGGACTGCGACCCGAGCGGTGCTTGCCCACTCCGGACGCAGTCTATCGGAAGTTTTCGGTCAGCCCGACGATGTGAAGTTTCGGTCGTCCATGACGCTGTTTGCCGCGGTCGCGCATGCCGACGATGGCGCGTTGTTCCGAGAGGCAATCGAGGTCTTCTGTGAAGGCGAGCCCGATCGTCGGACGCTCGCGCTTCTGACTGGCTAGGCAGCGCCGACCACAATTTTCGGAGGTACAGCCAGACTGTTGCTGACGGTGCAGATCTCTTCAGCACGATGGGCAATTGCCTGTTGCTGCTCCAGATCGAGCGCTCCGCGGAAGCCGAAGTTGACGGTGAAGCTGATGAAACGGGAGGGTTCGTCGGATGCCTTCTCGCCACGCACGCCGACCTCGACGCCTTCGAAACTCCGCGCCAAGCCCATTTCACGCGCGGCGATGCGGGCACTCATACTCATGCAGGCGGCGAGCGATGCCAGCAACAAATCGAGTGGATTGAAACCCGCTTCGGTTGCGCCGGTCACGATATCCAATTCGCCGCCCGTCTCGGACCGTATGGCAGGATAGCCGCTCTTCCCCAGCGTGGCGGTCGCGCCGATCGGTCGTTCCTTCAAATCTGCCATCGGGGTCCCCAAGGTCCAATGCGAATAGCATAGGGACCCCCGGCAGGTGCGGCAAGCAGGTCAGATGCTGCTGCCGATCCGAGCCGTGCCGGTTTCACCGTTGTCACGGATCCACTTCAGGCGCTTGTCGCCGGTGCGGATCAATTCAAAGCACATCGGAGCGCCCTTGTACCAGCTGGTGAACTGCTGACAGAGGCGATCGCCGTTGATCCACCACTTGCCCTTGTCGTTCGGCTTGGCGAATCGACCGAGACCGAGCGCCTCACCCGATCCGTCGACCTGGCCATTCGGTCGGTAGTTGAGCGGAAACTCGCCTCCGAAGGGTACGGCGAGGTAAATCCGCTTGCCGATAATCTCTTCCTTGATGTCAGTTGCGGTGAAGCGCTCGTTCGCCATCGCACCTGAGGTGGCGAATGCGATCGTCAGGAGCGTGATCAGTCCGGCGCGCATGCTGCGGGTCATAACGAAGATCTCCCGTTCAAATGGATCAACGGGAAGCTTTACGCCCGGGATCGGCCGCTGGATCACGTGCCGGCTGGGGAATGCATCAATTGCGGATGAAGACGTTGACGGAGGCCGCCCGTCCTTCGGCATCGATGACGGTGAGCGTCGATTGCCCGGAGCCCTGAGGATGCCATTCACCGGTTCGTCTGCGGGTGCTGTCGCTCATCGGCTTGCCATCGACCAGCCAGCGGAACGGTGCGCGGCCCGCCTGCATCTTCATGACGACAGGCAGGGGCTCTCCACCCGGGCCCTTGCCGAGTTCAAGCACGGAGCCCTCTAACGGATAGACGATCTGGGGCGGGCGTTCGCGGGCCGAGACGGAGATGAGGCCGTTCGGATCGACTGAGAATCGGCGCAGGGACTGCGGCAGCTCGGAGGCGGCGATGCGGTTGGCGCCTGTCGGGGCGCGGGGCAGAGCCGTTCCCGCAAGCCCCGATTTGGCGAAGGCCTCGAAGAGGATCGGGGCTGCGGTCTGATAGCCGGAGATGCCGGGGACGGCGGCATTGTCCGGCCGGCCGATCCAGACACCGAGCACATAACGGCCGTCGTAGCCGACCGACCAGGCGTCACGGTAGCCGTAGCTAGTGCCGGTCTTGTAGGCGATGCCGGCGGGCGGGCTGCCAGTTGGCGGCAGGACGTCGCCGAGCACGTCGGCCACGGTCCAGGCGGCGGTGGGTTCGAATAGCGGCTCTTCGTCGATCAGTTCGCCCTTATCGCGGATCCCGTCGCCGAGCCGGACGGGCTGTTCGCGATTGGCGAGGCCTGCATAGAGTTGAACAAGATCCTTCAGCGTGATGCCGGCACCGCCAAGCGCTATTGCCCGGCTCGGTGCCTCGTTCGGTGGCAGTTTCAGCGTCACCCCGGAGCGGCGCAGGCGCACCATCAGGCGGGAGGGACCGACAGCATCGAGCAGGCGGACGGCTGGCACGTTGAGGGACAGCTGCAGCGCCTGGCGGATGCTGACATCGCCCTGGTAGTGCATGTCGAAATTCTTCGGGCGGTAGCCGAAGAAGTCGGCCGGGCGGTCCTCAACGATGGTTTCCTGGGCGACCAGACCCTGCTCGAAGGCGAGGCCGTAGATGAAGGGTTTGAGCGCCGAACCCGGGGAGCGCTCTGCCCGCGTCATGTCGATCCAGCCGGAGCGGGATGCATCGAAATAGTCGGCAGCGCCGACTTCGGCCACGATTTCTCCTGTCGTCGCATCGGCCATCAGCAGAGCGAGCGAGACCTTGCGGTCGAGCTTGCGGCTCGCTTCGAGCGCTACCTTTTCCAGGGTCTCCTGTACCGGTCGCAGGATGGTGGTCTGGTGGGTGCTTGCCTCGGGTGCCTTTCGCCGAGCGGCTTCGGCGAGATGGGGCGCCAGCGCCGGCAATTGCCGCCGGACGGTCGGGAGCGAAGCGTTGAGCGCCAGCTCGACCTCCGTTTCGTCGACAACCTTGGCCTCGCGGGCGCGTTCCAGAACGCGTTTGCGGGCTTCGAGTGCATTGTCGCGGTAGCGGTCCGGGCGGCGCTTTTCGGGCAGCTGGGGCAGGGCGACCAAGAGGGCGGCCTCCGCTGTCGACAGGCGTTTGGGTTCCTTGCCGAACCAGGCGAGGCTTGCCGCGCGCACGCCTTCGAGGTTTCCGCCATAGGGCGCGTGGGTGAGGTAGAGGTTGAGGATTTCCGTCTTCGACAGGCGTCGTTCGATCTGGATCGCGCGGGCGATCTGGATGAGCTTGGCGCTGATCGAGCGTTCCCGGCGCGGCTCGATCAGGCGGGCCACCTGCATGGAAAGCGTCGATGCACCGGAAACGATGCGACCGTTCGCGGCAAGCTGCCAGGCGGCGCGACCAAGCGCCAGCAGATCGACGCCGGAATGGCTCTCATAGCGGCGGTCCTCATAGGCGACGAGCATCTTTAGCAAGGCCGGGTCGACGTCATCGATTGTGGTCTCAAGTCGCCACAGGCCCTCGCGGGTCGCGAAGGCGCGCAAGAGCTGGCCGCCACGATCGAGGATTTCGGTCGATACCTCCCGCGCCGCGTCCAGCGGGGGAGGGTAGTTTCTGTCTGCCCAATCGAGTGCCGCGAGCGAGGCGGTGGCCGCGATGGCGACCGCCCCGATGCTGATCCCGATGCGCCTCGCCCAACCCATCAGGGTGCGGTCGAGACCGTCATCGCACCCGCTGCCGTGCGCGCCGACAGCTGCGGGCGATACATGTCTTCGACGCTCGCTGCCGGCAGGTCATAGGTGCCCGGCGTGACCGCGCGAACCACATAAGCCAGCGTGATCGTGCCGTTTTCGCCTTCGCCGCGATTGATCGCTGCCACGAAACGGTCGCTGCGGAATTCGAGATGCGCCGTTTCGGTTTGGCCGATCCAGTCGAAGTTGGCGAGGGCGGCGCTGTCCACGAGGCTCGGATTATCGATCTCGAAGCCGGCCGGAAGCAGGTCGGTGACCAGCAGCTGCGCCGGCCATTCGTCTTCTTCGGTCACTTCCAGCACCACAACATAACGTTCGTTCTGGATCGCTTCGGTGACGTTGGCCTCTTCGCCATCGAGACCGTAATAGGTCTTGGTGATCTCGAAGCCTTCGCCACCGGCTGCCGGCGGCTCGACCGGGGCAGCGACCGTGGTGATTGCCGCGCTGACCGGATCAAGCCCGGTATTGGTCAGCGTCATCGGCGCCTGGAGTAGGGCTTCGCCCGGGATGGTGGCTGCATAGGCACCGGTCTTTTCGGCGCCGTTAACATCCAGCTTCAGACCCTTGTCGTCTTGCTGGAGTGCGCGGGCGGCCAGCAGCATCCAGGTCTGTTCCTGGGTGCTGAGGGTTTGCTTCGCCTTCCATTCGTCGGCCACGACCTTTGCCAGGATCGGCACGACAGGCGGAACCGGTCGGCTCTCGGCGGCAAGCGCCAGGACACCGGCTGCATCACGCAATGCCGAGCCATAGTCGGAGCGAGAGAAGCTGACCGGCGTCAGGCGGGCCTGCTCACTCATTCCGGCTGCATCGAGAAAGACGCCGTTGGCCCGCTCGCTGTCGCCATAGAGAGACAAGGCGGCTGCCAGATGCGCTTTCGAGAGCGGCGTCGGGAAGTCGCCCAGCATGGTATCGGCGTAGTAGCGCAGATCGCTGAGCGAGGCTTTGCGGCTGCGGGCCAGCACATAGAGCGCATAGGCGATCTCGTTGCCGCGCGTGCGGATGTCGTTGTCATAGGCGATGCGGTTCTGCAGGTTCTGCAGCGCCTGGACCAGGGCTTCCTCCGGCACGTCGTACTTCTGTTCGCGGGCGCGGGTCAGGAAGTCGGTGACATAGGCGTCGAGCCAGAGGCTTTCGGAACCGGGTGCCCAGAGACCGAAGGAGCCGCTCGACGACTGATAGGCCAGCACGCGCAGGATGCCGTCCTGAACGCGCTTGTTGATCGCCTCGTCTTCCGGCAGGCCGGAGAGCTTGGCCAGTTCATCGAAGTAGAGAAGCGGCAGCGCGCGGCTCGTTGTCTGTTCGGCGCAGCCATAGGGATAGCGGTCGAGCGCCATCAGCAGGCCGGGAATGTCGAGGCCATCGGCGCGGGCGACGTTGAGGCTGACCGAGGCGCCCTGCAGCAGGCTGTCGGCGAGCAGGTCGCCATCGACGGTCAGGCTCTTGCCCGGTGCCAGCGCAATGACCTGCCGCTCTGTGATCGGCAGTGTTGCCGGACGGACCGGGAGATCGAGGGACTGGCTGACGGCAATGCCGTCGGCGCCGGACAGGGCAATGTCGATGGCGCCGTCGCCGGGGGTGTTGGCGGTCAGCGGCAACGTGACGGTGGTGGTCTGACCGGCGGTCAGCGCGACCTCTTGGGCTTCCGCGCCACCGACGCTGACCGGACCGTTGCCGGTGACGGCGAGCGTGTAGGTGCCGGATGGCGCATCTGTCGCCGCGATATCGAGGCGCAGGCTGCTCTGGTCCTCAGGCGCGAGGAACTTCGGCAGGCTCGCCGTAACGACGACCGGATCGCGGATGATCACGTCCGTTTCGCCATGGCCGACGCCGGTCTTCGACCAGGCCCAGGCCATGACACGCGCGGTGCCGTTGAACTGCGGGATATCGAAGGAGACGGTTGCCTTGCCATCTGCATCGAGCTTTACGGGTCCGGAGAAGAAGGCCACGAGCTTTTCGCGCGGCGGATTGCCCTGTAGGGCGACCTGGCCGCCGTCACCACCGGTGCGCAGACGTCCGGTTGCGCCCAGTGAGCCATCGATCAGACGGCCATAGAGGTCGCGCAGTTCGAGGCCGAGGCGGCGCTGGCCGAAGTAATAGCTTTCCGGATCGGGTGTCTCGTAGCGGGTGAGGTTCAGGATGCCCACGTCAACGGCGGCGACCATGACATAGGCTTCCTCACCAATGCCTGCCCCTGTGACTTCTATAGGGATCTCCAGCGGCTGGCGGGGCAGGGTCTTTTCCGGCGGCGAAAGCTTGATCGCGAGTTTGTCGGCGCCCGGATCGACGGCGAGCCAGGCAATACCGATCGCGCGCGCCGGCATGCGGCTTTCCTCAGCGTCACCCGGACGGAAGAGCGTTGCCGTGACATATGCCCCGGCGCCGAAATCTGCGGTGACGGGGATCTTGATCTCCGCGCCTGTGGCCGGGACATCGGCAACCTGGGTGGAAATCAGAGCATCCGTGCCGGAGGTTACGATCACCTGGCCGGCAAAGCGCGGCGAGATCTTGAGTTTTGCGGTCTCGCCGACCTGATAGGAGGGCTTGTCGAGGCCGATTTCCAGTGCATCCGGCGTCTCGGTGGAGCTTGCGGTGACGAACCAGCCGGCATCGAAATCGACACTGGTGATCGCGCCACCCTGTTCGATCTCCAGACGGTGGCTGCCCCAGGTGACGGGTACCGAAAGCGCTGTGCCATCGGCCGCGATGTCTGTTGTGCCATCGGCCACAAGCTTGGTCGTGGTGATCGGTTCGTAGCGCCAGGACGAGCCGTCGCGGTACCACTGGTAGTTCCGCTCCAGCTTTATCAGCTTCCAGCGTGCAGCCGGCAGCGCCTGACGCTGACCATCGGGGCCAAGGGCGATCAGGTTGAAGGCGGCATTGGTGTTTTCGGCGAGATCGCCCTCGAATTCCGGCTTGATGCCGATCATAGGACCTTCCGGCGTGACCGGCAGGGTCAGCTTGCGTTCGACGGCGCGACCACCGCCTTCGCGCAGGCGCAGGACCACTTCGGCATTCAGAAGCCGCGTCGTGGACGGCAGGTCGGTGAGGGAGACGTCGATGGTGGCGAGACCGTCGTCATCCAACGGTGACAGGCCTTCGAGCGGGACACGCATGTCCTCGATGCCTTCTTCGTCGGCGAGACCGAAGCTGTAGCGGTCGAAGTCCGGATGGCTTGTCGTCGGGCGAATGACGACTTCGCCTTCGAGCGAGAGGCCTGCTGCCGGTGCGCCGTAAAGGTAACGACCATCGGCGGAGACCGTCGCGGGTGCCTCAGGCGAGATCGCCTTTGCTTCGCTCGACAGTTTGAGGTCGAGCCGATCCGGCACGAAGTCATCGACGAGGAAGGTCGACTGGGCGATCGCCGGCTTCTTGGGATCGGTGTGGATGGCGACTGTCCAGGTGCCACGCATGGCATTGGCGAGTATGGGCAGATCGACGGCATAACCACCGAGTGTCTCGCTTGATACCGCCATGCGTCGGAACTCGACGCCATCAGGTCGCGAAAACAGGAAGGTCAGCGGCAGGCCAGAAATGGCATCGGCATTGGTGTCGCGGGCCAGCGCTGCCGCATGCACGGTTTCGCCGGGGCGGTAGATGCCGCGTTCGGTCCAGGCGAGGATGTCCACCGGTCCCGGTGCCGGGCGACCGGTGACGCCACGGTCGGAGAGATCGAAGCCGGCGCGGGTCATGTCGAGGAAGACGTTGTCGTCGGCACCACTGCGTGCTGCGATGACGGCCGGCGCCAATGCCGCGCCGCCT
>JAIXSF010000131.1 GCA_027484835.1 Rhizobiaceae bacterium
ATCCAGTACATGCCGCCGATATGCGGTGCGGGCGTTGCGACGAGGTGTGTCTTGAGCGAAGCGACTTTCATGGATGCCCCCGATGAAGAATTCTTGAGCCGGCTAATCGGCGATCAGTGCTTGAGGATGACGAGGCGGGTCTGGGTGAATTCCAGCATGCCATGCTTGCCGTCATCGCCGCCGAGGCCGGAGCGCTTCCAGCCGGCGTGGTAGCCCTGGTAGGGATCGGCCGGGAAGCGGTTGATGTAGAGTTCGCCCGCCTCAATCTCGTTCGCGGCCTTCATCACCTTGCGGTAGTTTTCGGTGAAGACGACGGAGGCGAGGCCGAACTGGTGGTCGCTGGCCATGTCCAATGCCTCGTCGAAATCGGTGTAGGGAATGACCGCGAGCACCGGGCCGAAGACTTCTTCCTGGACGATCTCCATGTCCTGGCGGCAGTCGGAAAGCAGCGTCGGCGGATAGAAATAGCCGTCGCCGGCGGGCAGGAAGCCGCCTGTTTCGATGACGGCGCCGTCTGCCTTAGCGCGCTCCACCATGTGATGAACCCTGAGCCGGGCTGCTGCATTCGCCAGCGGTCCCATGCGGGTTGGATTGTTAGCGCGATCGCCATAGTGGCGGCGCTCGAAAGCGTCCTTGAGCTTGGCGAGAAGCGTGCCATGCACGGAGGCATGCACGTAAAGCCGCTCGACGGAGGTGCAGACCTGTCCGCAATGGGCGGTCTTTGCCGCGAGTACGCTTTTGGTCACCACGTCAAGATCGGCATCCGGCTCTACGATGACAGGCGTCTTGCCGCCGAGTTCCAGCGAGGGCTTGGCGATGTTGACCTTGCAGTAGTCCAGAACCGTCTGACCGGCAGCGACGCTACCGGTCAGGGTGATCATGCCGACCTCGCGTCGGGTCGACATCACCTGGGCGACTTCGTGGCTCATGGCCATGATGCTGACGAGACCCGCGGGGAGATCCGCTTCCTTGATCGCTTCGGCAAAAACGAAGGCCGAGGTCGGGGTGTTGTTGCTGGGGCGCACGACCACGGCATTGCCGGTGATCAGGGCCGGGGCGATCTTGCGGACGAGCGTGTAGATCGGGAAGTTGAAGGGGATCAGGCAGGCGACGACGCCGATCGGTGCCCGCTTCAGCATCAGCGTTTCATCCGGCGTGTCGCTCTCGATCACCTCGCCCTCGACACGGCGCGCCCATTCGGCATGGTAGCGCATCAGTTCGACACCGTAACCGGTTTCGGCCACGGCATCTTCGACGCTTTTGCCGGATTCCTGTGCCAGCGCCGCGCCGATCTTCTGCTGATGACGCTCGACGGCATCCGCGAGCCTGCGCAAGGCATTGCCGCGTTCGATGGCCGGCAGACGCCCCCAAGGCTTCTGGGCAACAGCGGCCGCATCCACCGCCTCGATGACATCGGCTTCCGTCGCCGCCGTAACCGATGCAAAAACCTTACCCGTGGCAGGGGTTTTTACCTCGATCGTCTGACGTGCACCGGTCTCGCGGAAAGACCCGGTAATGAAGTTCTGGAAGGTGGACATGGCAGGCGCTCCGGCAACGGACAGTCTGCCAAGTAGGAAGTCGAGCCTGCTGCTTCGCAAGCGACTTATTGTCGGGTTGAGTATTCCAAAAAGGAATGTTTCAGGCGCGCGCCTGCTGGAGCAAAGGCATCGAGCTTTCTGCGATTTCATGGCTCAGCCAACGTCGCAGTGCCTCGACATGCGGGGACAGCGTGCGGTCGGTGCGCGTGACGAGCCAATAGGATTCGTGGCCCTCGACCTCGACATCAAGCACCTGGGTGAGGGCCCCCGTCTGCATCAGGGGTGCGACCATCGAGCGATCCGCCACCGCGACGCCCAGCCCGTTGCAGGCGGCTTCGACAACGAGATCGAGCAAGTCGAATTCCAGTCCGCCTTGCGTGTCCGTCTCGGTGAGGCCCGCCGCATCCAGCCAGCGCTGCCACGTGAGATACCGCTGGTCGGCAGAGGCCAGCACATGCAGGAAGGTGAAGCGGGAGAGATCGATCGCTCCCCCATCCTTCAGGCCTTCCATCAGGTGCGGGGCGCAGACGGCGATATGGCGTTCGGTAAACAGTCGCTCGGAGCGCAGGCTCGGCCATTCGCCGTCTCCGAAGCGGATGGCGCAGTCGAGCATCCCGCGTTCGGAGAGATTGTCCTCGAGATCGGTGGTAATGCTTAGATCGACATCCGGCAGGAAGGCTCTGAGGCTCATCAGCCGTGGCATCAGCCAGCGCTTGGCAAAGGTCGGCGGAACGTTGATCCGGAGGCGGCGGAGATTGCTGTTCTCGCGGATATTGCGGACCGTCATCTCAACCGTGTGGAAGGCCTGTTGCAGAGAGGCAAGCAATTCTGCGCCCGAGGGTGTCAGCTCCAGGTGATGATGCCGGCGAATGACCAGCGTCTCGCCGAGCTGCTCCTCGAGATTGCGCACTTGGCGGCTGACGGCACTCTGGGTCAGGTTCAAGAGTTCTGCGGCACGCGTGAAGCTTCTGGTCTGGCCGACCACCTCGAACACCTTCATCGCGGACAGGGCCGGCAGTCGTCTCATGATCCCTCGAACATCCCCTTCACAGCCTGGCAGTATTAAATCAGAGGCCGTCGTGCTTCGCCATGCACATCTGACGCGAATGTGTCATGCTTCTTGCTATAGCTGGTTGATCGCGCCAGTCGAGCGGTGACATAAGTTTCGGGGTTTTGTGCATTCGGGGGAATTCGACATGAAAGTCGGCATCGTGGGTGCGGGAATGGTCGGCAGCACGGCGGGTTATGCGCTGGCGCTGATGGGGCTTGCGAGCGAGATCGTGCTCGTCGACCGCAACGATGCGCTGGCGGTCGCGCAGGCCGAGGATATCGCCCATGCCGTGCCCTTCATGTCTTCGACCGTGGTAAATGCCGGGCAGTATCGGGATCTGGAAGGGGCTGGCGTCGTCATTCTTGCAGCCGGCGTCAGCCAGAAGCCGGGCGAAACGCGCCTGGAGCTCCTGGAGCGCAACGCGGCCGTGTTCCGTGCAGTGCTTGCCGAGGTGCTTCCGGTCGCGCCCGATGCGATCCTCCTGATTGCCTCCAACCCCGTCGACGTGATGACCCAGATCACCACGCGTCTCTCCGGCATTGATCCTCGGCGGGTCATCGGCTCGGGCACCATCCTCGACACTGCGCGTTTCCGCAGCCTGGTCGGCCGACATCTCGGGATTTCGCCGCAGTCCGTGCATGCCTATGTGCTTGGCGAACATGGTGACAGCGAGGTTCTCGCCTGGACGAGCGCGCGCGCCGGTTCCGTTCCGCTCTCCTCCTTCGCCGCTCAGGTCGGGTCGCCCCTCACGGACGATGTGCGTGCCCAGATCGACGACGGTGTGCGCAACGCAGCCTACAAGATCATCAATGGCAAGGGTTCGACCTATTACGGCATCGGCGCCGGTCTTGCCCGTATCGTCAAGGCGATCGCCCGGGATGAACGGGAGGTTCTCTCCGTGTCCATCGCGACGCCTGAGGTGGCCGGTGTGCGGGATGTCGCGCTGTCGATCCCAAGGGTGATCGGCGCTTCGGGCGTCATGGCCGACCTGTTCCCGGACCTCGATGACGAGGAATATGCCGCGTTGAACCGCAGTGCATCTCTCTTGAAGGAACGGGCTGACGCCATTCCTTTGTAGGCAGAACGGCCTATATGCTAAAAGACTGATCAACACGGCGCCCTTTTGCGCCTGAAGCACCCAGCTCTCCATTTCTGGACCTCGTCATGAACGAAACGCCGCCACTCACGCCAGAGGCTCTCGAGGATTTTCTCTCGAAGGCGCGCGCCGCAAGCGGACTGTTGAAGGCCCTGTCACACGAGACGCGGCTGCTAATGCTCTGCATGCTGTGCCAAGGCGAAAAGACCGTGACCGAGATCGAGCATTTCCTCGGTATCCAGCAGGCCGTCGTTTCGCAGCAGCTCGCGCGGCTCAGAAGCGACAAGGTCGTTCAGACCCGACGCGAAGGGCGGCAGATATACTACCGGATCGCCGATCCACAGCTCGCCGAACTGATTTCCGTGCTCTACAAGATGTATTGCGGCGCGACGCCTGTGGCGCGCGGCGCAGAGGAAACGCTCACCGACGCCTGAGTTCGTCGGCGCGGGCGAGAGGCGGTGGCATGATCGACAAGCTGGAATTCTTCATCGCTCTGGCCCGCCAGCAGCATTTCGGCCGTGCGGCAGAAGAATGCGGTGTGACGCAGCCGACGCTTTCGGCCGGTATCCGCCAGCTCGAAGAGCAGCTTGGCGTGATGCTCGTGCAACGCGGCTCGCGCTTTCTGGGCCTGACCCCGGAAGGCCAGCGGGTGCTCGAATGGGCGCGGCGCATTGTCGGGGATACCCGCACGATGCGCGAGGAGATGCGGGCGGCGCGGCGCGGTCTTGCCGGTCATATCCGGCTCGCAGTCATTCCCACCGCGCTTGCCATGGTGCAGAAGCTGACCGAACCCTTCCAGGCCCGCCATCCGGACGTGACCTTTTCCGTCCTGTCGCGCACCTCGCTGCAGGTCTTGAGCCTGCTCGAAAACCTCGAGATTGACGCCGGCATCACCTATCTCGACAACGAGCCGCTTGGTCGCGTCACTAGCGTGCCGCTCTATTCGGAGCGCTATCACCTGATCACGGCTGTAGGCACCCCGCTCGCCGACCGCGACAGCGTCACCTGGAGCGAGGTCGCCGATCTCCGGCTTTGTCTGCTGACCGCCGACATGCAGAACCGCCGGATCATCAACCAGCATATGGCAGAGGCCGGCGTGACACCGAAGCCGACACTCGAATCCAATTCGATGATCGTGCTCTTCTCGCATATCCGGACGGGCAAATGGGCCTCGATCATGCCGCGAAACGTGGCGGGATCTGGCGGTTGGGGCGAGGAGGCCCGGATGATCCCGATCACCGCGCCCGAGGCCGAACATCTGGTCGGACTGGTTGCCACGCATCGCGAACCCTTCACCCCACTGGTCTCCGGCCTGTTGCATGAGGCGCGCTTGCTGGCAGCCTCGAATGCCTTCGATAGAAATCTTCTATCGAGCGACGGAAGCGCCGTATTGACCTCCTGACATCAGACCCATCATCATCTTCCGATAGACGACCCCGTCGGAGCTCGGCGGGTGAGGAGGATTTCGATGAATATTCGTGTGGCTGCGGACGACGTCTCCGCCCGCATTTCGGCTGTGATCGCCGAGTTGCAGCATCTGGAGGGCCCGATGCTGCCGATCCTGCATCGCCTGCAGGAGGAATTCGGCTACATCCCCGAGGTCGCCAAGCAGATCATCGCCAGCGCGCTGAACCTGTCGCGCGCCGAGGTGCATGGCGTCATCACCTTCTACCACGATTTCCGCGCCCAACCGGCTGGACGGCATGTACTGAAGCTCTGTCGCGCCGAGGCTTGCCAGTCGATGGGCTGCGAGCCTCTGGCGGACAAGATCAAGGCAAAGCTCGGCATCGACTGGCACGAGACGACGCCTGACGGTGCCGTCACTCTCGAACCTGTCTTCTGTCTCGGCCTCTGCGCCCAGGCGCCGGCTGCCATGCTCGACGGTGAGCTGCATGCCCGTCTCGACGAGCACTGTCTTAGCGACATTCTGGCGGAGGTGCGCTCATGAGCGTTACCGTCTTCGTCCCCCGCGATGCGGCAGCGCTTGCCGTTGGTGCCGACAAGGTGGCGGCTGCCATCGAGCGCGAATCCAGGGCGCGCGGCAGGGACGTTACCATCGTCCGCAATGGCTCACGCGGCATGCTTTGGCTGGAAGTGCTGGTCGAGGTTCGCACCGAGAAGGGCCGCGTCGCCTATGGCCCCGTCAAGGCCTCCGACGTACCCTCGCTCTTCGATGCCGGTATTCTTGATGGCGGCGAGCACCCGCTCGGCCATGGTCTGACCCACGACATCCCCTTCCTCAAGGGCCAGACGCGGCTCACCTTCGCCCGTTGCGGCGTTACTGATCCGCTGTCGCTGGATGATTACCGCCACTACCAGGGCCTCAAGGGTCTCGCCAATGCCATCGCCATGGCGCCGGCCGAGATCGTCAAACAGGTCACCGACAGTGGCTTGCGCGGTCGCGGTGGTGCAGGCTTCCCGACCGGCATCAAGTGGAAGACGGTTGCGGACGCCAAGGCCGACCAAAAATACATTGTCTGCAATGCCGACGAGGGCGATAGCGGCACCTTTGCCGACCGCATGATCATGGAAGGCGATCCCTGCGTGCTCATCGACGGCATGGCGATTGCCGGTATCGCAGTCGGCGCCACCAAGGGCTATGTCTATACCCGCTCCGAATATCCGCATGCCATTGCCATGATGGAAGAGGCGATCGCGATCGCGCGGCGCGAGGGTATTCTCGGTGCCTCGGTCATGGGATCACCTTACGCCTTCGACATGGAAGTGCGCATGGGCGCCGGCGCCTATGTCTGCGGCGAGGAGACCTCTCTGCTCAATTCGCTGGAAGGCAAACGCGGCGTTGTCAGGGCCAAGCCGCCGCTTCCGGCGCTGCAGGGCCTGTTCGGCAAGCCGACCGTCGTCAACAACGTCATGTCGCTCGCTTCGATCCCTGTGATCATGGATCGGGGTGCTGCATTCTACCGCGACTTCGGCGTCGGTCGTTCGCATGGCACGATCCCGATTCAGCTCGCCGGCAACCTCAAGCATGGCGGCCTTTACGAGACCGCCTTCGGCCTGCCGCTCGGCCAGCTGATCAACGAGATCGGCGGCGGCACCATCTCGGGACGCCCGGTCAAGGCCGTGCAGGTTGGCGGTCCGCTCGGCGCCTATTTCCCGCCCTCGCTGTTCGACACGATCTTCGACTACGAGGCCTTCACCGCTGCCGGTGGCCTGATCGGCCATGCCGGTGTCGTGGTCTTCGACGATACGGCCGACATGCTGAAGCAGGCGCGGTTCGCCATGGAGTTCTGTGCGGTTGAAAGCTGCGGCAAGTGCACGCCCTGCCGCATCGGCTCGACGCGCGGCGTCGAGACTGTCGACAAGATCGCCCGCGGCATCGAGCCGGAGAAGAACAAGGTGCTGCTGGAAGATCTCTGCAACACCATGAAGTTCGGTTCGCTTTGTGCGCTGGGCGGTTTCACGCCTTACCCGGTCATGAGCGCCATGACGCATTTCCCGGAAGATTTTGTGCCGGCACCGGTTCGGGAGGCTGCGGAATGAGCGACACACTCAAGGTCAAGGGCCCGGCCTCCTACTTCCCGTCGATCGAGAAGACCTATGGAAAGCCGATCCAGCACTGGCAGGACGTCGTCCGGCAGCAGCAAGGCAAAACGCACATGCAGATCGTCACCTTGCTGAAGACCGATCACGGTTTCGGCCATGGTCATGCCAATGCCATCGTCGCGGCGACGCTCGCCGAGATGGAATCCTGACGCAGACACGAACTTGTTCCGCGCGGCCTGTTCCGCAGCGAAAAGACTGACCCGGAGGTTTTGATGCCCCTCGTTCCTGAAATCGACTACGGCACGCCTGCTTCGCGCTCGGAAAAACTGGTGACGCTCACCATCGATGGTCGCGAGATCACGGTGCCCGAGGGCACGTCGATCATGCGCGCCTCGATGGAGGCCGGCATTCAGGTGCCGAAACTCTGCGCCACCGACATGGTCGATGCCTTCGGCTCCTGCCGTCTCTGTCTGATCGAGGTGGAGGGCCGCAATGGCACGCCCGCCTCCTGCACCACGCCTGTGGCACCCGGCATCGTCGTTCACACCCAGACGGAGCGGCTGAAGGCCATCCGCAAGGGTGTGATGGAGCTCTATATCTCCGACCACCCGCTCGACTGTCTCACCTGTGCGGCCAACGGTGACTGCGAGCTGCAGGACATGGCCGGTGCCGTTGGTCTGCGCGATGTGCGCTACGGTTACGAAGGCGAGAACCACGTCAAGGCGCGCTCCACAGAGGGCGGTATCAACGCCCAGTGGATGCCGAAGGACGAGAGCAATCCCTATTTCACCTATGATCCCTCGAAATGCATCGTCTGTTCGCGCTGCGTGCGGGCCTGCGAAGAGGTGCAGGGCACGTTTGCCCTGACCATCGAGGGCCGTGGCTTCGACAGCCGTGTGTCGCCGGGCGCGCACGAAGCCTTCCTCTCGTCGGAATGCGTTTCCTGCGGCGCCTGCGTGCAGGCCTGCCCGACCGCGACGCTGACGGAAAAGTCCGTGATCGCAATCGGCCAGCCGGAGCATTCAGCCGTCACCACCTGCGCCTATTGCGGCGTTGGCTGCTCCTTCAAGGCGGAGATGCGCGGCGAGGAGCTGGTGCGCATGGTGCCGTGGAAGGATGGCCAGGCCAATCGCGGCCATTCCTGCGTCAAGGGCCGCTTCGCCTATGGCTATGCCAGCCACAAGGACCGTATCCTCAACCCGATGATCCGCGAGAAGATCACCGATCCCTGGCGCGAAGTGACCTGGGAAGAGGCCTATGCGCATGTCGCTTCCGAGTTCAAGCGCAT
>JAIXSF010000305.1 GCA_027484835.1 Rhizobiaceae bacterium
AATCTCGGCCTTGAAGGCACGCTCGTCTTCGGTGCGATGAGCGGCTATGCCGTCGCCTATCATACCGGCTCCGCCTGGGCGGGCACGCTCGCGGCGGCCGTCTGCGGTCTCCTCTTCGGCCTCCTGCACGGCTGGATCTGCAAGTTCCCCAAGGTCAACGACATCGCGATCGGCATCGCCCTGATGATCTTCGGCTCGGGCCTCGCCTTCTTCTTCGGCAAGCCCTACGTTCAGCCTGTCGCCCCCGATCTGCCGTCGATCCCGCTCGGCTTCTGGTCGGATATCCCGCAGGTCCAGGCGGCCCTGAACGTCAACGTCCTCTTCCTCGTCGGCATCGCACTCGCCTTTGTTGCGGCCTGGGTTCTGAAGAACACCAGGGTCGGCCTCACGATCCGGGTCGCGGGTGACAGTGCCGATGCCGCCCGTGCGCTCGGTATCAACGTCAACCGCGTGCGCCTCTGGTCGACGGCGGTGGGTGGCGCCATGGCCGGCGTCGGCGGCGCCTATCTCTCGCTCTTTTATCCCGGCAGCTGGAACGAAGGCATTTCCTCAGGCCAGGGCCTGATGGCCGTGGCACTGGTCATCTTCGCCCGCTGGAACCCGGTCCATTGCCTCTATGCCTCGCTGCTGTTCGGCGGCGCGGGTGCGCTCGGGCCGGCCCTTCAGTCGGTCGGCGTCACCCAGGGCTACTACCTCTTCTACGCCGCACCCTATGTGCTCACCCTTGGCCTCCTGATCGCGATCAGCTCGCGCACCCGGGCCATGGTCTCGGCGCCCGGCGAACTCAGCATCACCAAATAGGAGCAGGATCCATGAACGGACTTGGCGGTCTCAACAAGTCGCCCGAGGGCGTGGTCATCGGCCTCGTACAGCTGCAATTGCCGAACACGGTCACCCGGGCCGATCTCGCGGCCCAGACCGACAAGGTCGTCGGCATGGTCGCCAAGGCACGCCGCAACATCGCCGGCATGGATCTCGTCGTCTTCCCGGAATATGCCCTGCATGGCCTGTCGATGGATACGAACCCGGAGATCATGTGCCGGATGGATGGTCCCGAAGTCGCAGCCTTCAGAGAGGCCTGCCGCGACAATCGCATCTGGGGCTGCTTTTCCATCATGGAATACAATCCCGGCGGCAATCCGTGGAATACCGGTCTTGTTATCGACGATCAGGGCGAGATCAGGCTCTATTACCGCAAGCTCCATCCCTGGGTGCCGGTCGAACCCTGGGAACCCGGCGATCTCGGCATTCCCGTCATCGAGGGCCCCAAGGGCTGCAAGCTGTCGCTGATCATCTGCCACGACGGCATGTTCCCGGAAATGGCACGCGAGGCGGCCTATAAGGGTGCCGAGATCATGCTGCGCACGGCGGGTTACACCGCCCCGATGCGCGAGGCCTGGCGCTTCACCAACCAGTCTAATTCCTTCTGCAATCTCATGGTCACCGCCAATGTCTGCATGTGCGGATCGGACGGTACCTTCGATTCCATGGGCGAGGGCATGATCGTCAATTTCGACGGCAGCATCATCGCCCATGGCACGTCCGGCCGCCCGGACGAGATCATCACGGCGGAAGTCCGCCCAGATCTGGTGCGCGAGGCGCGCCGTGTCTGGGGTGTCGAAAACAACATCTACCAGCTCGGCCATCGCGGCTTCTCGGCCGTTGCCGGCGGCGCGGCCGACTGCCCCTACACCTTCATGCAGGATCTGGTCGCGAACAAGTACCGGCTGCCTTGGGAAGACGAAGTCCAGGTGACCGACGGCACACCCTGCGGCTTCCCGAAACCCGTGCGTCGCTATGGCGAGACCAACAAGGAGGCGGCGGAATGACGACCATTCAGGCAGATCCCTATCTCTGGCCCTATAACGGCGAGCTGCGCCCCGAAAACACCGCGCTCATCATCATCGACATGCAGACCGATTTCTGCGGTGTCGGCGGTTACGTCGACAAGATGGGCTACGACCTTTCGCTGACCCGTGCGCCGATCGAGCCGATAAAGAAGGTGCTCTCGGCCATGCGCGCGAAGGGCTACCACATCATCCACACCCGCGAAGGCCACCGCCCTGATCTCTCCGACCTGCCGCCGAACAAGCGCTGGCGCTCGCAGCAGATCGGCGCCGGCATCGGCGATGCGGGTCCCTGCGGTCGCATTCTCGTGCGCGGCGAACCGGGCTGGGAAATCATCGACGAACTGGCGCCCCTGCCGGGCGAAGCGATCATCGACAAGCCGGGCAAGGGCTCCTTCTGCGCCACCGATCTCGAACTCATCCTGCGCACCCGTGGCATCGAAAACATCGTGCTGACCGGCATCACCACGGATGTCTGCGTGCACACGACGATGCGTGAGGCGAATGACCGCGGCTTCGAATGCGTCATCCTCGAGGACTGCTGCGGCGCCACCGATCCTGGCAACCACGCCGCCGCGATCAAGATGGTCAAGATGCAGGGTGGCGTCTTCGGCTCCGTCTCCGACAGCGAAAAGCTCGTGGACGCCCTGCCATGAAGGTCCCGGCGCAAGAGTTCAAGGCACCCGATCACGCCATGTCGGTTGAAACCGTCGGCATGACCATGCGCTTCGGCAGCTTCACAGCGCTCAACGACGTCTCGATCCGTGTCGCCGCCGGCTCCTTCCATGTGCTGCTCGGCGAAAATGGTGCCGGAAAGTCGACCCTCGTCAAATGCATGATGGGCTTCTACAAGCCGACCTCGGGTCAGATGATGGTCGAGGGCCTGGAAGTCGAGATCCCTGATCCCCGTGCCGCCCATGACCTCGGGCTTGGCATGGTCTACCAGCATTTCACCCTCGTTCCCTCGCTGACCGCCGCCGAAAACCTTGTCATCAGCCGGGCAGATGCACCGGCCCTGATCGACTGGAAGAAGGAGCGCCAGGCGCTGTCCGTCTTCATGGACCGCATGCCCTTCTCCGTGCCGCTCGACATCTCCGTTGGCCGGCTCGCCGCCGGTGAAAAGCAGAAGCTGGAACTCCTGAAGCAGCTTTATCTCGGCCGCCGTTTCCTGATTCTTGACGAGCCGACCTCTGTGCTGACACCGGCAGAGGCGGACGAATTGCTCGGCATGGTCCGGGGTTTGACGAGTGCGGGCGAACTCACCTGCCTGATGATCAGCCATAAGTTCCGCGAAGTGACGGCCTTTGCCGACGAAGTCTCGGTCCTGAGACGCGGCGAATATGTCGGCGGCGGTGAGGGCTCCGATCTCACGACTTCCGATAT
>JAIXSF010000141.1 GCA_027484835.1 Rhizobiaceae bacterium
GACGCGTGACAATTGCCGAGGATGCCGGGAATGTTGGCTTCGCGGCAGATCGCTTCGACCAGATCCGCGGGGAAGGCTTCGTCGCCCTCGGGAAAATAGCCCCATTCGAACATCACCGGCGTGCCGGCGATTTCCCAATGACCGGACGGCGTATCCTTGCCTTTCGACACCTCGCTTGCGGCGCCATGCAATCCAAAGACGCGCTCGGGAACGGGCATGCCCTGTGGCGTGCTGCCGGTGGCAAGCCGGGCGGCGGTGAGAAGCCCGAGGGCGGACATGTTCGGCAGGACAAGCGGCCCCTGCCTCAGGCCCTTTCTGTCGCCAGCGCCCGCGGCACAGAATTCGGCGATATGGCCGAGGGTGTCGGAACCGTCGTCGCCATAGGCGGGGGCATCCGGCGCGCCGCCAATGCCGAAGGAATCAAGAACGAAGAGAAACGCGCGTGCCATGAGCAACCCATGACCGGATCTGGTTTGTTGTTTTGCCGGCCTTTGTCAGCACACATAACGCCTGGGCGAAGCCTTGGCAAACGTCCCGGATTAGCAGTTGGTGCAGGTCACTTCGGCACCGAGACGCTGGCGGAAATAGAACTCGCGAGCGATGGTGAGGCTCTTGGCCTGGGTTCCGGATAGCCCCGGCAGATACATCATCAGTTCGTGCGTGACGCTGAGTTCGCTGCGGATCAGGAAGGTATCCGCCACCAGCATATCGGCGGGAACAGGTGCCGCGGTACCAACTGCATAGGGGGCAATACCGGTCGTGGACCAGGACCAGGCGATCTTCGGGCTTTTGCTCGAGTCGATCTTGATGGCGCTGATCTTGATCAGTAGGTTGTTCGATGGATAAGGCACGAAGACGGCGCCGGACACGTCCGCCATAGTCCCCAGAAAGGTCTTGTCGACCTTCTCCTGACGGGCGACAAGATCGGCGATCGTGCTGCTCGCCATCGACGTCTTCTTGGCGACACTCAGACCCATGGTGAGTTCGAAAGCCATCAGATAGAGCACAATCAGCATGGGCGCGATGATGGCGAACTCCACGCCGCCCACACCCTGCCGGTCATGGACGAGGCGTCGAAGCGTTCCCGAGAAGCGCTTTCCACGGCACTTGAGGCGTTCGATCAGGGACGTTTCCCGGCCTCTCGTGATCATGGGTAATTCTCGTTCTGGAAGGCCGTGGTGGCCACGATGAGGAAGTCGGACGGCAGGGAGCCGTCGGAAGGCCTGATGGTCGTGATGTAGGGCCGCACGAGATCGGTAATGACCTGCCAGCGATAATAGGCGCGCAGCATGTTGATGGTGTCCGGGCCGCCGGGCTGAAACTTGAATGTCGACGGATCGATGTCGGCATAGGACGCGGTGGAGATGCGCGGGATCGCCTTGGGAATGGCGCCGAAACTCGTGAAGGTTCGTGCGTCGATGTAGAGCTTGTTCGGGGTCGCGATCTCCGCCTCGGAGCACTGGATCATGATGTTCACCTCGTTGCAGAACGCACGGCGAAACTCGGCCTGGTTCTTGTCGGTGCTCCGATTGAGCGCGAAGGTGATCTGGCCGGTGCGGAGCTGTCTGCCCAACGAGTTGACCGCGTTGGTGACCAATTGCTCCGCCGCAAAAGCAACGAAGGTCTCAATGATCGCAAAGATGATGAGGAAGTAGGGAACGGCGAGGATCGCGAACTCGATCGCGGCTGCACCATCGCTGGATCGCGCCAGCCTCCGCCATAGACGCAACCGTGGTCGGCGAGCCTGTTCAGCGTTTGGGTTTCGATCGGTTGCGTGGCTTTTCATAGCCTTGTTCATCCTCAAAGGTGAGGAGAAGCTACGAGCCAAATATTGATTTTCCGTTTCCCGAATATTTACAGTTTGTGGCGCCGGGCGAACGGAAACTTACCAGACGGTTACGGGTTGGCCCCGGTCTGGGAGTGTTGCTCGCAGTTCGGTGTGCAGGACAGGACCGTGCGCTGGGTGGACTTGAAGACGCGCACCGTGCTCGATTCATCAATGGACACCAGGATGCGTTCGTCGACGATCGCATTGCCATCGGCATCGAGCAGCACGAGATTGGTGGTCCCATAGGAGCGTCCGGTGAGGACGATCGTCTTTGAATCGGCAACCGTGGCGTCGGCAACTTCCGAATTGCCGACAATAACCTTGCTCACGGGGCGATCGAGCTTCAGAACGCGCGCACTGTTCATATAGACACGCAGGATGCCCTCATCCTCTTGCGCGTGGACAGCCGTCGCTTGCGAAATCATGGCGATGGCCAGGATCATGGCGGCTGCTGCGGCATTACGACGGTCGGACATGAACGTGCCTTATGAGTACGCGCGTGAAGAGGTGGGCGAAGCATGCCGGCTTTAGGTGAATGAAGCGTTAAGTCGCAATCTATGCGCAATCGAAGACCTTTCCGCCCGGCGAGAACCGGTTCTGGGGGGCTCAGTTGTGCCAATTAGAAACACATAGAGGTCGACCGTGCGCAGCGGCTGTTAACCCAACTGTGGCAAAGCCGCAGAAAGTCCCCTTAATCGGCACCAATTGCCACCGAAACAGGGCTTTTTCGCCGACTGATCGACATCTTATCGGTTTCCTGCAGCATTCGTTTACCACGCAAAAGGCTTGAGCCGTTTCACCATCTGCTAACCCTTTTTCTTAAGGCGATGGCAACACGGCGCCGTTTAGGTTGGATACATCCGAGCAACGGCAAACAGTTGCCGGCAGTGCTGATCAACCTCGCGGAGTAGGAGA
>JAIXSF010000071.1 GCA_027484835.1 Rhizobiaceae bacterium
GCGTTTGGGGCAATCCGCACTCGGAGTTCGATGTAAAGCTGGATGCGAGCCTGCCACCCGATACGCCCGAGCTTCCCATACCGGAGGAATTGCAGCATCCGGAGGACAGCGTGCGCATCAACCGCGCTCTGGCGTATGACGGCAGCCTTGGGGAGCTGGAGATCGTTATCGCACCACCGGCATGGTCCGGGCGGTGGGGGCTGGATCGGCGAGGGTCGGCGAGCGTTTCCAGGCCGTCGGCTACATCAACCGCAGCGACGAAGGTCTCTTTCGTCCGGTGGTGTTCTGGTACGGGGATGACGCGACACCGGTGAACCAGGTCCTTGGCAACACGCTGCCCGAAAGAGCCCCTCTGCCGGACTAAGCGCCAACAACAAAGCGAACCGAGACCCGTGTTGAACTCAGCTCTCGAACTCCTTCAGACCTCGAGCCTCGGCCAGACCGTTCGGTCTGCAGGCTATCTGTATGCCGTGCTCGAAACCCTTCACGTCCTCGGGATAGGGCTGCTGATCGGGTCGACCTTTGCCATCGACCTGCGTCTACTAGGCGTCGGGAGAAAGGCGGTGTCAGTGACGTCAGCCATGCGGCACCTGCTGCCAGTGTCCTATGTCGGCTTCATCATGGCATTCTTCACGGGTGTTGCGTTGCTGAGCGCCCAGGCAACGATGATTGCGGCTTCCGGGGCGGCACCCTGGAAATTCTGGCTTTTGGTCGCGGCAGGCGCAAATGCGCTGGCCTTCCATTTCGGCGCTGGTCGCGGACTTGAGAAATGGTCCGAGGTCTCAATGCCCCCTTTAGCGGCTCGCTTTGCCGCTTTGCTCTCAATGGGAGCCTGGACCGGCGTGGTGTTCGCGGGCCAGATGCTTCCCTACACCTGACGGAAGGAGCCAAATCATGACCGAATTCCTGAAGACCCACGCCCACCACTTTCAGAGGCTCCTGATGATCGGCGGGCTCATCGGTTCGCTCGCATATTCGATGTTCTGTGCGCCGGTCATCGCCTTTGCGTGACACTGCAAAGTGCTGCTACTTCTGCCGCAAGGCATCGACGATCACCCGGAAGGCGGGTGCGTTCTGGTGGCGGGTCGGGTAGTAGAGGCGTGAGAAGCCATACGAAGGCGACCGTGACCACGACCAAAAGCACGTAAAAACTGACGCGTTGGATGGACATTCCGGCATATTCCTTCTTTTGCGGCTTCGAAGAGCCAGCAAACCGAGAGGCCAGGTCTTGCCATGATGCGCGGAGGATCCGCTTGGTCAGTCGTTTTCAGTCTATCAGATCGGCATGACAGATCGTATCAGTCTTCGGCCTCTCGAAGGGTCCGGGTTTGTCGCCTGATGGGATGCGACACTTTGGGCGCTCAACGTGGTCGTGGGAAGTCCGTGTCTGCAGGGCCAGACCGCTTACGCGAGCCGTAACCTCGGTGGGTTCAGATCCATCCACTCCTGCTCTACCCGCCGGCCCCGAAAGGTCCATTACTGGCCATCTGCGGGTACTGAACGGTTTGCTGCTCGTCCGTGTCGACAGAGGCTGTCGGCACCGCAAATCTTACACCGGCACCACCGGCAGCACTTGTGGCGCGTTCCTCGATAAAGACGATTCCTGCATTTTCGACGGCAGTCATCACCGCGACGACGTCATGCTCTTGAGCATCTATGTCGCCTGAAGCCGCCTCGAGCGCCAGCAGGGAAGCCGTGGAGAGCTGCGCGCGATTGGCGAGTTCTTCCTGCGTCAGACCCAGCAGGGCGCGTGCAGCTCTAACCAGCCGTCCGTCGATCAAAGGCTCTTCCTCCAAGGTCAGGTCAGTCAACTGTCATTGTTTTCCGGGTAGACCAAATCAGCTCTCGCTCGGGTCTCCCAGACAATCGGCCGCGTGTCCGCGGACACGGCCCGGTGGGTGGGCGAGCCTATCCTGGGACAGGCTCTACGTGAGATCGTTTAGCTGCGACGCAGATCAATACGGCTGGTGACGATCGATTTGCCCGTCTTCGGATCCGTGTCTACCGTCGTCAGGCGCATACCGGTTTCACCCACCTTTTCGATCGTCATCTGCGCGCGTCGGTCACCATTGACCTCCTTGGCCCAGGTGATGCCGAGGTTGATCGTGTCGCCTGCACGCTTTCCGCCAAGCCCCGCCGTGCCGGTGCCAGCACCGACATAGGAGCCGGCATATTGCGAGCCCGTGGCTTTCAGGTCAGCGCTGATCGCGCGTGAAAAGATCGCAAGGCTGGTGCATTTGCCGTCCAGCGAAAGCGACTGCGGCGTGGTGTCCGAAGTGAACTGGCAGGTCACGTTGATGGTCGGGGAATTAGTCCGGACCTTGACCGTCCCCTTCCCGCTCCAGCTTCCGGCCATCGACTGCAGGAAGGCCGTTTCGTCGGCATGGGCGAAGCTTCCAGACGCGAAGACGAGCGCCGCAGCGGCCGCCATTGACCAGGCAGAAAATCTCATCATGAACTTGTCTTTCAATCGCGGGCAACCGGCGAATGACGCGGGTTGCTCTCGCAGGAAGTTATATTAGGGGAACCGCATGGCAGCCAGGAAGTTCCAGGAACACGGGAAATTTGACGGGGACCTTCGTCACGCTGCGCATTGGACTCAACAGCGCGTAATGCTGTACACCCGGCTCTCGCGCACCCGACTGGACCTCATTTCATGAGGCCTGCGGCCCGCAATGCGCTCTCGATCACCTCCTGAATGCCATCAGGCTTGGGAAGTTCATTCAGCTTCGGAGCAGTGCGCGCGGTCTCGGGCCCCGTTGCCGCGTCACGCCGCTCGAACGAGGGCGTCAAACCCCAGTTGCGCGCGATGTGCACGGTCGAGGAGATCCCGGCATCAAGCATATGCGCGGCAGGTCGGCCATATCCGGAGCTCGCATCGACCGGCGTTCCATGCCCCATTCCAACGATGCGGTAATGCTCGATGGCATCTTTGCCTGACGCGTCCTTCCAGGTTTCCAGCGCATGGCCGCCATCAAGAAGCTGAGCCTCGCTCGATCCAACGTCGGCCCCGTGGACGCCCCGCCATTGATCGATGATCGCACGGGCGTTTGCATCCGAAACCGTGTTGTCGGTCGTCCCGTGCCAGACAGAGACCGTCGGCCACGGTCCCTGGTGCGCAGAGGCGTCTCTTAGCCTGGCATCTAGCGTCGTCGAGGCCGGAATTCCATGTCCGCGCATGCGGTCGAAGGCTTCCGGTACGGTGGATGCGACTCCAAAGGGAAGGCCAGCGATGATGGCACCGCCGACAAAGACCTCGGGATAGGAAGCCAGAAGGGCATTGGCCATGGCGCCACCCGCCGAGAGGCCGGTGAGGTAGACACGCCGCGGATCGATCCCGTGAAGGTCGATCATGCTGGAAATCATCTGACGGATCGACATGACCTCTCCCTTGTCGCGGGTGACGTCATCGGTCTGGAACCAATTGAAACAGAGATTGGCATTGTTCTGGCGGGTCTGCTCCGGAAAGAGCACCGCGAAGCCATAGTCTTCGGCAAGTCGCGACCAGCCCGAGCCATGATCATAGGCGGCTGCTGTCTGAGTACAGCCATGCAGGACAACCACGAGGGCGGGAGCGGAGGCCGGGTCCTTGGGACACTGATACCAGCCCGTGAGCTGGCCGGGGTTTCGGACTGGATCCGTCAGTCTGGTCAGCTTGTTGGGCTGATCGGCGGCGCCTGACGTTTGCGCGCGGGCACGAGCCAGCCGCTCAATGGTATCGGAAATGCTTCGCATGGGTGACCTTCTGGGGTTCCGGAAAGCCAACCGACATCCCTGTTGTTAGATTATGTTCTGAAAAGAGTTCGAGGACCGGCATAAGCCGATCCTCGTTTTTGTCGGTTAAAGAGTGCGAGCCCTGTAGCGGTCGCGCTCCTGTTCGATTTCAGCTGGGCCGTAAGGATCAGCGGAATGATCGAACTTCGTCCAGCCCTGCTCCGAATAGGCCTGACGGCGCGCCATCGGGTCAACCCGATTGGACTGCTTTAGGATCATCTCGGCTTCGGTTTCCATGCCGTCTTCCACGCGGGCGGTGACCAGCGTGCCGCCGCGGCGAACACCTTCAGCGTAGACATGGGCCTCGTCCTCGGAAACGCCGGAATCGGTGAGAGCGCCGATCAGGCCACCGGCTGCGCCGCCGGCAACAGCTCCGGCAATCGCGCCAGCTGCCGTTGCGGCAAGCCAGCCTGCTGCGACGACCGGGCCAACACCGGGAATGGCCATGATGCCGAGGCCGGTCAGAAGACCGCCTGCGCCACCAACCACGGCGCCGATGCCGGCACCGGTGCCAGCGCCTTCTGCGGCACCGTTGTCATTGTCTTCGTGCTTGTGGCGGTTGTCGGCATTGTTGGAAACGATGCTGATGTCGTCGGACGCGACGCCACGGGCTTCCAGCGCGCTGACGGCTGCGCTCGCATCACTGTAATTGTCAAAAAGTCCGGTAACGGTTTTCATGGGAATAGCCTTTCATTGCGTTTCCGCAAAATTATTTGGAGACGACGTTGCCCTGGTAATCCATCGCAACGGCCATCGACTTGCCGTCCTTCATCGCGGTCGCCTGCCAGACGCCCTTGTCGTCGAGCTTCAGGTCGGCAATGCCGGTGAAGCCGGCAGCTTCGATGCGCTGGCGCGCCTGTTCTTCGGTAAAGGAATTCGCGCCCTCTACAGGGGCTGCAGCATTCGGCGTGTCCGGTGTCGCAACTGCGGGAGTGTCACCATCCGTCGCAGGAACAGTTGTGGTCTGGGCATAGGCAGACACTGCCGAGGCGCACACGAGCGCCGCCGCGAAAATCATCTTTTTCATGGGTTTTCCTCTTTGCAGACCTGGTTGCTAGGTCTCGGATGGAGAACCCGACGGCGTACGTAAAGTTCCCCGTGATGGCTCGCTTTGCCCTCTCTTCGTTGTTATCGGCAACCTCTGGCCATCGCATTCGAGCCAAACGGCGGAATTGTATGGCGGAGCGAACCGACTGGTCATTGGCCGCCTTTTGCCTGTAAGGTCGTCCACGGATTGTGGATCGATGCGCTGCACCGTTGAACGGGAGAGCCTGCATGACAGACAACGGTCCAACGCATGCCGATTGGGATGTGAAGGCGCTCAGAAGCGCCATAGATTCTGCCGGGGTCGCCCTCTGGACGTGGATCATCGAGAACGACGAATTCTTCATGGATGCCAGAGGCTTCGAACTCTGGGACCTTTCGCCGGATACCGTCCTGACTTTTGAAAGCCTGTCTGCACAGGTTCACCCAGCAGACCGCGACCGCGTGAGGGCAGCCTTCGTCGCCACCCGCGTGGTCGAAGGGCATTTCGAAATCGACTTTCGAATCCTGACGAGCACATCGGACGTGCGGTGGATTTCCGCGCGCGGCCAGGGAAGCAACGGGGACGCCACCTCCCACAAAACGGCCGGCATCTTTCTCGACGTCACCGGGCGCAAACAGGCCGAAGAGGGCCATGAGCTGCTTGCCGGCGAAATGAGCCATCGCGTTAAAAACCTCCTGGCTCTGGCGTCCGGGTTGACGACGATCACGTCGCGTACGACCGAGACGAAAGAGGAGATGGCGAAACAACTAACACAGCGGCTGACGGCGCTGGGTCGCGCCCACGACCTGGTCCGGCCTCTGCCCAACGGCCAGGGGAGTGCCGCGCTGCTGGGCGACCTCTTCTCGGTGCTTCTGGCACCATACGACGACCTGAGCGCCTTTGCGGGTCGGATCCGGGTTGCAGTTCCGCGGCTCGGGATCGGGGAAAAAGCCGCAACGAGCCTCGCCCTCGTGATCCATGAGCTGGCAACCAACTCCCTCAAATACGGTGCACTCTCGGCAGAACAGGGCCTGCTGGATATCTCCGGCTCCACCGCCGAGCAGGATGTCGAGATCCTCTGGAGCGAGCAAGGCTGCCCGGACGCCCCCAAGACAACTCCCGAAGGCTATGGCAGCAAGTTGCTCCAGCGCACGGTGGGAGGTCACCTCGGCGGTTCCCTCTCCTACGACTGGACCGTCGGCGGGGTGGTCGTGACATTGCGAATGCGGGTCAGTGATCTGGTAGAGTAGATGCTGCCGTCAGTGTGGTGGGTTTCTGCACCATGAGGCGACCCGCTCAGTCTCTGCAGCTTCACCCGGGGAAAATCACGGTGCGCTCAGCCTGATATCGGTGACGTCGCCGCCGCAGAAAGCAAAAGACCGCCTCGAAGGGCGGTCTCGCTGCAATCGGAGCCGGCTTAGCTGGCTTTTTTCATGCTCTTCGGGTTCGCAGATGCCTCGCCTAGAGCTGTCAGCTTCTGGTCGGTCGCAATCTCTTCCTGGAGGTTGGCATCCAGCAACGGGATCGCTTCCTTCAGGCCAAGCTGCTTTGCCCAGGACTTCAGAGTGCCGTAGCGGGCAATTTCATAGTGCTCGACAGCCTGCGCGGACGAGATAAGACCGGCATCGAGGGCAGCGGTGCCCTTATAGTCTTCCATGATCTCTTCGCCTTCGGCGAGGACGCCCTGAATCGCTTCGCAGGTCTTGCCGCGAGCCGGCTTGCCCAGCAATTCGAAAATCTGCTCCAGACGTTCGATCTGGCCCTGGGTCTCCTCGCGGTGCTGCAGGAAGCCGGCCTTGCCTTCTTCAGACTGGGCTGCGCGCGCCATCTTGGGCAGCGCCTTCAGGATTTGCTTTTCGGCAAAGTAGATGTCCTTGAGCGTATCAAGGAACAGGTCGGACAACGTTTTTTCAGTAGCCATTGGGGTATCCATTCAAATTTGGTGAAGTATCAGGAGCCCAACCTCTCAATGCCTCAAAGGTTCCCGGGTCGTGTCGACCGAGACGTGCTTCTTTCTCCTCTGTAGAAAGCAAAGTCAGACTGCTGGTTGACGGTGAACCGACAGTGAAAACGTGAACCTTGTTCCAACACTCTCCGCGGTCGCGCTCAGCACGCCGTCATGGGCGTCGATGATCGATTTGCAGATCGCGAGCCCCATGCCCATGCCCGAAGCCTTGGTCGTGAACATGGGTTCGAAGATCTGAGATGCTATCTCGGGGGGTATCCCGCTGCCGAAGTCTCGCACGGTCACCACGATTTCCGCCTCCGTGCGCGTCGAGGAGATCTCGATCTTGCGCCGGTGGAGAGGAAGGTCGTTCATCGCCTCCATTCCGTTGTGCACGAGATTCAACACCACCTGCTTGAGCTGCGTCGCATCGCCCAGCACAGTGGCGTCGTTGGCGGAGAGATCGAGACGGATTTCGGTGCCGTGGCGCTCGACCTCGGATCTGGCGATGCGCAACACCTCCAGAATGACTTCGTTGACGTCGACCACCTGCTCGACCTTCGGAGCCTGCTTCGAGAGAGCCCGCAAGGCACGAATGATCTCGTGGGCGCGCGAGACGCTGGTCTCGATTTCGGTCAGCACGCTCAGCGTTTCGCCAATGTCCGGTTCGGCGCGGCTCAACCAGCGAAGGCCGGCGCCGGCGTTTGAGGCAATCGCCGACAGCGGCTGGCCGAGCTCATGCGTGACGGAGGCGGCAATACCGCCGAGGAGAGTGAGACGGGCATTCTTTTCGAGTTCGGCTCGGGCGCCGGCAAGCGCCTGCTCGCTGCGCGAGCGAAGCTCGTTTTCCTGCAGCAGCTTGGTATAGAGCCTGGCGTTCTCAAGAGAAATTGCCGCCTGAGAGGCCAGAAGCTTGAGGAGCGCCACGGTATCAGCTGCGAAAACACCCGCCAGATAGTCGTTCGGA
>JAIXSF010000041.1 GCA_027484835.1 Rhizobiaceae bacterium
TCTCCGGTGCGATCTACGTGTTCCGGGCCAAACGGGCGGACCGGATCAAGCTCGTCTTCTGGGACGGCAGCGGCGTGTGCTTGGTCTCCAAGCGGCTTGAGGATGGCGAGTTCCATTGGCCCAAAATGCAGGATGGAGCAATGCGTCTGACGGCTGCCCAGTTCTCGGCCTTGTTCGAAGGGTCTCAGGAATATCCCCCGCAGTGAGTCCGATGAATCCTCAAGTGATGTCGTTCAGGTTCGCGACCCGCGTCATCCTCTTTATGGCCAGTTGTTCCGTGTCCTTAGGCGCGTCGTCTCCCGTGACGGTACGTCATCTGCCTCTTACGAGGTGGAATACGGAACGGGAAGAAGCCTATTGATACCAGCTCCCGTTACGCAACCATATGACGCAGAGGCGAATCATGTTAAACTCAGCATAGAGGCTCTTCAGGAACTTATATCGGCCGTAGAATGTCTCGAAGGCCATGAGCATGGATCCGCGCGACCTTTGGGCGACGTTACCACTGGCTCTGCGGCGTCAAATTGTCGGCGAGGTCGCGGCGGTTCTGGCGGAGACTTGCCATGAAGTCCGAGCTGGTCAGGCCGACCCATTTGGCGCGCAAGGCGGTCGTCTACGTGCGGCAATCGACACCCCACCAGGTGGTCAGCAATCAGGAAAGCTTGCGGCTTCAGTACGCTCTTCGCGAACGCGCTCGCGAGCTCGGATGGCATGAGGCCGATATCGATGTCATTGATGCTGACCTCGGCCTCAGCGGCGCCTCTGCCTCAGCACGCGGAGGCTTCAAGGAACTGGTGGGACGGGTCGGCCTCAGCGAAGTGGGGCTGATCCTATCAATTGACGTGACGCGATTGGCGCGCAACTGCTCCGATTGGTATCCGCTCCTGGACATTTGCGGCCTGCGCGGCTGCCTTATCGCGGATCGGGAAGGCGTCGACGATCCCGGCAGCGCCAATGGCCGTCTGCTCCTCGGTTTGAAGGGTACAATATCGGAGCTTGAACTGCATACCATTCGCAGTCGATTGACCGCCGGCCTGCTTGCAAAGGCTGAGCGTGGCGAGCTTGAAGTGAGCCTGCCAGTCGGTCTGGTGCGAGACCCGAGCGGTGTCGTCGTCAAGGACCCCGATATGGCGGTTCAGGACCGCCTCATGCTGGTGTTCGACATGTTCATGCAGTTCCGCACCGCGGCCAAGGTCATGCGCGTGCTTAATGAGCGCCGTCTGGATTTGCCGCGTCGGGATCGTCACGGCGATTTGCGCTGGACGGGAGCGACGGTGTCGTCGGTGCTGTCGGTCCTCAAGAACCCCGCCTATGCAGGTGCATTCGTCTATGGGCGCACCCGGATTCGTGAAGCGGCTCGCGAGGGAGCGCAAAAGTTGAAAGCGCCCCGGCCGATGGGCGAGTGGCGTATCGTCGTCAAAGATCGCTATCCTGCCTATATCGACTGGCCAACCTATGAGAAGATCAGAGCCGTCATAAGGGACAATCGGGCCGAATACATGCGCATCAAGACCAGAGGCGCACCTCGCGACGGCGATCTTCTGCTGCATGGCATCGTCTGGTGTGGACGATGCGGGCACAAGATGTTCGTCCGCTACAAGGGCGGCGGTGAGTATGTTTGCAACCATCTCCATACCAATGAAGGCCTGCCCACGTGCCAACATGTTCGAGCAGCATGCGTGGATGAGGCTGTGGCAGCCGCATTCCTGACCGCACTGGCGCCGGCCGAACTCGATGCACTGTCAAAGGCCCGCCGTGCCCAGGTCCAGGTGGATACGGCACTGCGCACCAGCGCCGAGCGCGAGGTTGAGCGAAAGCGATATGCCGCCGCGCTCGCAGAGAGGCAATTCAACCGGGTCGACCCTGATAATCGCTTGGTCGCCGCTGAGCTCGAGCGCCGCTGGGAGGCGGCATTAATCGAGCTTCGCGACGCCGAAGAAGCCGTCTCACGACAAGCTTCTCCCGGCCCGGTCGTGGCACAACTTGGAATCGGCAAGGCGCTGTATGGAAAGGTCGTCAGCCTTGCGGGACGCCTGCCGCAGATCTGGATCGACCCGGCCACTTCCGATGTTCATCGCAAGGCGTTATTACGCTGCCTCATCGATAAGGTCGTGCTCGATCGCGGCGACCACGATATCACCATGGTCCGCATCGTATGGCGCGGCGGCGCAGTCACAAGCCTCGATGTCAAGATGAGGGTCAACAGCGTTGCCAAACTCACACGAGGAGCCGAGATGCGCGATCGAGCGATCGCCCTGGCGCGCGATGGCATGTATGACGACGAAATCGCTGCCGTCCTCACCCGGGAAGGCCATCGCTCCCCCACATGCAGGGACAGGGTCCTACCTATCACCGTCCAAAGAATACGCCGTGCGGCCGAGATCGAGGTTGGCCAGCGAGACGTCAGGTGGCACCACGAAGTCGGCAGCCTGTCAGCCCCTGAACTCGCCGCCAAGCTCCGAATTCCGGTAAATTGGCTCTATGTACAAATCAGGAAAAAGCGCCTTCTGGTGGATCGACAACCCAACGGCGCTTACGTCTTCAACGACGTTGCGGGCGTTCTCGAGGGTGTCAAAAACCTGCGAAACCACACGCTCAGCTCCGTCGACCTAAGAATCTATCAGCCTCACCAGGAGGGGCATTAACATGAGCCATCGCTCGAGGGGCTGGACTGGAAGCGCGTTCATGCGCCGCTCAAGGTGCGTGTCCCGGCGGCGGCGGGATAGTCGCCGCGACCAATTGAATCAGCCTCATCCGCACCCTCGTTTTGGTCGCCGGATTGTGCTGTTGTCGGTCCATGACGATGACGACCGAGGAGCTTCCCGACGACCTGAACGCGCTGAAAGCCATGGTGCTTTCGCGCGAGCTCGAGAACGCCAGACTTCGTCAGATCATCAAGGAATTGCAGCGCCATCGCTTCGGACGTCGTGCGGAGACGCTTCCCGAAGATCAGCTTCTCCTTGGGCTCGAAGAGGCAGAACAGGTCGAGGCCAATAGCCTGGAAGCCGAGGAGCAAGCGTCGGACGATCTGCGCCGGGAACGGGCTGCGAAGCGGCGGGTAAACCGCGGTTCACTTCCCGCCCATCTGCCGCGCATCGATGTGGTCATCGACATCGAGAGCCATGACTGCCCCTGCTGCGGTCATGCTCAAGCGCTGGGATGGCTTCACGTCATTCCTCGACGATGGCCGGATTTGCCTGACGAACAACGCCGCCGAACGAGCGCTCAGGGGTTTTGCGCTCGGACGGAAGTCATGGCTGTTTGCCGGATCGGATCGTGGTGCTGAACGTGCGGCGTTCATGGCGACACTGATCATGAGCGCCAAGCTCAATGACGTCGATCCGCAGGCCTGGCTTGCCGACGTCCTCGCCAACATTGCCGACACGTCGATCAGTAGGCTGGAGCAATTGCTGCCGTGGAACTGGACACCCAAGACACTGAGCGCTCAGGCGGCCTGACCTGCGGACTTCGCCGGATGCTTACGCAAAAGACGGATGGTCAGACAAAACAGGTGGGGGGTCAAAATTGGGGTCTGACTCAATCTCGATGCGGATTCCGACGTGAAGCCGGCCGGCATTCCGATCAATTATTGGCAAGCGACACTCAGATGTGGGTAATTGCAAGCTTCGCCGAAGGGATACAACCTTTTCATCCACAAAGATTGACGAGGAAGGAGCATTCCATACTCGGAATGCTCCAGCAGGTTCAAGCAGCAAGCTGCCTACGAATATCGGCTACATCGAAATGAGCGCGCTTTTCGAAGATCTTTCCGTCTTTGATGGTTAGCAGGCAGAACACGGAGATCCTGCAGCTCTTGCCATGGGGTTCAGCGCCCATTGTCGGCAAAGTCTGGTCCTTGGCTTCGAAGATCAGGTAGGCGGCAACCCTGTCGCCTTCGGCGACCATGAGTTCCAACGGAAAGCGGAACGACTTGAAGGCATCGAATGCCGATTTCTCGGAATTAACGAAGCCGGCCACGCCAGGCTTCGGTGTATCGACCTGACTGTAGAAGACGAAGTCCTTGTGGCAAAGAGCATCAAGCTCTTCGAATTTTTCGCGGTTGATCGCATCATAGAATTGCTGGACCAGCTTCTTGTTTTCATCAAGTGACATGACTTTCTCCTCTTTTGCAATTTAGCCTGATCAGACGGTCAGGCTCTCGCCGTCCTCAGGTACGAGAACACGATGTGACAGCCCGGCTTTCTGGAGGTAGTCGCGAAGTTGGGAGCGCGATGTCATCCCGTGATTGACCGCGTCCATATGGCTGGCAATGATGGTCGCGTTGGGCGCCGCCTCGCAGACACGGGCAACGTCATCGCAGTTCATGATGATGTGACCGAGCCCCGGAATCTGCGCGTCGCCGGCATTGACGATGATCACGTCGGGCCTGTATTCGGCAATATTCGCCTCGACATATTCGTTCCAAATAGTGTCACCGGCAAGGTAGAGAGTCTTCTCATCGGGATGACTGATGACCAGCCCGCAAACTTCCTGCAAGAGATCATAAGCGTTCTGGATCGCAACGTCCGAGCCGTGTTGGCCGGGAACCTTCTTAAGCTTCACGCCCATGAATTCAGGGTTGCCTGTGAGAACGCGGACATCAGTGAAAGTCTTGCCGTCCACCTGTCTGACATGCAGACCATTGTCCAAGACGATAGAGCGGGCGTCACTCACCAGCGCCTTGTCGCCAAAATGTTGCGTGAAGAACGGAATGTCCGGGCGGATCGCTTCGGCCGCCGCATGATCCCAGTGATCCGGATGCGCATGCGTCAGGATGACGGCATCCACATCGACGATCTCAGACATCGGCACAACAAGTGCAGCAGTCGGATTTCGAAGATGATCATTGGCTGTTCCGGCAAAGCCGGGATAAGCGTCCTTTTCAGCGAGCCAAGGGTCGATTAGGAATCTGATACCGCCAAACTCAAGCGAGACCGTAGCATTTCTTATCTGGCGAATTCGCATTTTTGTTCCCCTTTGCGTGTAGCTCCGATTGGGTTGGTCCGTCTGGAGCGCCACCACATGTTATGCCTGCGGGGCCGAGGAAAAAGCTTGCGACAGGCCAATTGTCGTCGTTCTAGGGCCAGATGGCAGCCGCACCACGTACATTGTGTTCACGGGGATCAAGCGGCGGCGGGGCAGCGACGCCAATGGGTGCACACGCCGGGATGGACAGAGAGCGAACAGCCGCCCTATTTCTACAACCGACCGAGAAAGCCTCTCATTGCAACGAGGCTAGCTCGCTCACATTTGGTGCTTCTGAGTTTCTTCTACGGATTTTTGTTGGAGGACATCCGAAAACAGACTTGAAATACTGACGAAACAGGGCTGTAGATCCAAATCCTGCGATTTCCGCCACTCGATCTATGTTGTGATCGGTCGTTTCAAGTATTTCCCTGCCAATCTTGATCCGTTCTGCTCGCAACCAAGTGCCGAAGGACATGCCCGTGACACGAAAAAAGTTACGCGTAAAACTGCGCCTGCTCATCGACGTACGCTTGGCGAGTTCATCAATACTGTACTCCCGGCGTAAATTCATCCTCACTTCATCGAGAAGGCGGTAAATCCTCGCATCCTTCGTAGCGGGTGGAACCGGCCTCTCTATCAGTTGCACCTGCGTGCCTTCCCTTTGCGGCGGCAAGACCAATCTTCTCGCAACACTGTTTGCAATGGTGGAGCCGTAGAGTTTGCGGACAACGTAGAGGCAGCAATCCATTCCAGCACCCGTCCCTGCAGAAGTGATTATGCCATTGTCATCTATAAAGAGGGCGTTTCGATCCAAAACAGCCTTTGGGAAGCGCGATAAGAAATCTTGCTCGACTTCCCAGTGAGTGGAAGCCCTACGACCGTCCAACAATCCAGCATAGGCGGGAATGTAAGCGCCGAGACAAAGGCCGATTATCCATGCCCCTCGCGCATGCGCTTGGCCAACCGCGTCTAGGAGTGCTTGTTGTGGCCTTTCTGCGGGGTCCCGCCAGAATGGAACTATCACGATATCCGCATGCGCAATTTCAGCCAAACCGTCACTTGTTTCGATCTGCAAGCCGAGCCCGGAACGCAGAGGACCTACCTCACCAGCGCATATCTTTAGGTTAAAGAGCTCGACTCCAGGCAGAAAATTGCCAAAAACTACCAGCGGAACGGCCATCTGATAGGGACCGAAGCCGTCAACAGCAACAATGGCAACGTTGGGCAAGCGCACAAGATCATCCCTATCGTTCTATTTCCGTCTGCGGAAGCTGGATGAGCTACTGCCTAACTGTCCCAGTTCCGTATTGGCAACGTCCCACCGCGGAGAACAACCTAACCATCGAGACAAGAGATCATGGCCCGCAGAAGTACACGAAATTTTTGACTGATCCTCCAAATCACGCGCGCCATCGGCCCTTTGCACTCACCGGTCGTTGTCGGCCCCTATGACGAGCTTTTCAACCCAGTTGATAAGTTCAAGTGGCCTGAATTCAAAGCGAGCTGGATCGATTTTCTCAAAATGACGGCTATGGGCCTCATCGATCGGTACAGCATGCGCAAAACTTTCCATCGCGGCCGCCGCAGCCTCGATTTCTTCCAGTGAATGGTACCGACCCGCTTGATAAAGCTCGTTGATCGATCCTCGTAGAAAGCCAGCCATTCCAGCGCCGCTGAGCTCAGGATGGTATTGGACCCCCCAGAAAACGGATTTCTCTGAACGTATCTCAGCGGCTTGTATGAAATTTCTATTGCTCGCAGTTATGGTGCTGTTTGGCGGCAGCCGCGAAACTTGATCAGAATGAAATGCAAATGCATCAAAGACTTTAGCACGATCTTTATGCATCGGATGAATGCAACCAGTGTCATCCTGGACCAACGTGATTGCTTCTCCAAAAGGAGCTTCACATCGACAGTTTTCACTGCGACTCGGCTCAACGTCACCGCCCAACGCGACCGTCGCCAACTGAAGACCCCAACATACTCCGAACATTGGCGTCCCTGATCTGAACGCTTGGCGAGCGAATTCAATCTGCCGCAATGTTCCGGGCTCCCGCTTGTAGATATTTGAGTTGGAGCCGGTAATAAGAATGCCGTCATACGCCTCAAGCGGGAGAGAAGCAGCAGCATCTGCATCAGTCGGATACAAGATTTCTGTTTCGATGTTCGACCAGCCCGTGCGAAGCAGCTGATCGAACATCCCACTTGGGGCGCATCCGTTGAATCTTGTGAAAACGGCGCGGTCGGCTGGAATGTTTCCGTCCGCGATCAAAATTCGCTTCATCGTCATACGTCCCAGCCCGCTCGGTTACTCGGTCACGATGATCGAGAGTTCCGGACAGTTCGCACAGGCCTTACGAACCTTGTCCTCCAACTCCGGAGGAACGGTTTCAAAGCCTGGCTTGATTTTGGCATAGCCCTCGTCGTCGATTTCGAAGACCTCCGGTGCAAAATAGATGCACCGGGCATGTCCCTGACAACGACCTTCGTTGATAGATACTTTCATCTCGGTATCCCTTCCTAGAACGTGAGATTGAGCGGGCCGACGCCGTGCCATTTCTGAGAAGGATCGGCAGCTCGGAACTCGGGTACGGCCTTCAGGAATTCCTCGATTCCGACAACGAGCTCGCGACGCCCCAGGTTGGAGCCCAAGCAGCGATGAATGCCGCCGCCGAAGCCGAGATGGCGGTTCTCCTGCCGCTCGATATCGATCTTGTCGGGATTCGGGAAGACTTCTTCGTCCCGATTTCCTGCCCCGAAGACAAGAACGACGCGTTCGCCCTTCTTGATCTCCTGGCCGCGAATCACAGTGTCCTTTAGGCATGTGCGAGCCATGCCCTGCACCGGCGAAAGGCAGCGCAGAAACTCTTCACAGGCAAGTGGGATCAAACTCGGATCATCGCGAAGTTTCTTCTGCGCATCGGGGTTGTTGGCAAGGAACCACAGCCCCGAGCGAATGGCCCATGCCGTCGTATCGAGCCCTGCAAGGAACAGGAGATAGCAATAGCGGAGCAGTTCGTCGCGGCTCAACGGACGGCCGTCGATCTTGGCCCGGCAAAGGTAATCGATGAGAGTCGCCGAGGATGGGTCGTCTTTCCAGTTGTCCAACAAATTCGCGAAGTAGTCATAGACGGCCTGCTGCGCGGCTTCCGCCTTCGGCGCATTGTGAATGCGCTCATAGAAGATGTCATCGATCCACTGGTCGAATTTCGGCCAATCCGACTCTGGATAGCCTGCAAGGCGGCCGAAGATGATCATCGGGACGGGGCGAGCGTATCCGTAGGAGGCGTCGGCTCCAGATCCCATCTTAAGGAACTCCTGGGCCTGGTTTTGTGCTGTCCTGCGAATTGGTTCCTCGAGCTTCTTGAGTTCCTGCGGCGTGAAGAGCGGGAGCAGGATCTTGCGGTAGGCGGTATGCTCAGGCGGATCGATATCGATAGGCGGCAACGGCACCTCGGAAACCGGCGGATACATCATGCTCGGCCCAACCGAGAACGTTGAAGGGTCCTGTTCGGCCGCAAAAATGTCGTCACTCTTGGTTACGAACCAGAAACCGCCATGTTGCTCACTCCGACCAACAGGGCACTTCGAACGAAGTTCGGCGTAGGTATCGAAAATGTTGTCGAGAGCTTCGCCATGATAGTCGAAGGCTTTAGCCACGTCGCTTACATTACTCATAGTTTTCTTCTCCTTCCTTGCGCTTGGCAGCCCCGCAAAGGCGGGGCCGCTTCGGCTACTCTGTCAGATGATATCGAGATAGCGGCCCAACTCCCAATCGGTGATGTGGGTGTTAGTCCGACGGAGTTCCCATTTCTTCATTTGCACGTAGTGATTGACAAAATCCTCAGAAAACAACTCTCTAACGACCTTGCTCTGCTGGAACAGGCCCATTGCTTCTTCAAGAGAGCCGGCGAGTGGTCGCGCTTGCGCGGCGGTTGCCTGGTAGGCGTTCCCCTTGAAGGGTTCACCAGCTTTCAAGCCATTCTCGATGCCGTAAAGACCAGAGAGAAGACTCGTCGCAATGACGAGGTACGGATTGGTGTCGGCACCGGGAATGCGATTTTCGACGCGCGCCGCCGGACCCGAGGAAGGAATCGCCCTGAACGAAGTCGTACGATTGTCGACACCCCAAGAAGAATTAGCTGCTGCCCATGATCCTCCGTTGGTCCGCTTGTAGGAGTTCACGTTCGGCAAATAAATCGCCGACATCTCGCGGGAGAGTTCTTTCATGCCGGCGAGGAACGACATTCCGATTTCCGACAGCATCTTCGGATCGTTGCTATTGGCAAAAGCAGGCTTTCCATCAAAGGCCGATAGGCTCATGTGCATGTGGCCGGAAGAGCCGGCCCAAACCGCGTTGGGCTTGGCCATAAAGGTGGCGGTGCAACCGTTCTTCGAAGCAATGTCCTTGATGGCATACTTTGCGAAAATCGCATTGTCGGCGGCCGAAATAGCGTCCGAATACTTCAGATTAATTTCATGTTGGCCCGGGCCGTGTTCGCTGATGGTTGCCTCGACTTCAATGCCAGCAGAACGCAATTGATTGCGAATTTGGCCGAGAATGTCTTCCGAGCCGGCGTGATGAAGCATGCTGTAACAGTAGCCGCTCTTGCGCAAAGGCTTCAGATCGCGCCACTGATTTTCGGCGAGTTCGGCAATGGTGCCATTGAAAAGATAGAACTCGAATTCATAGGCTGCCTTGGGCACAAACCCCATTCCATTGGCTTTGTCCACGGCACTGCGGAGAATGTCGCGCGGCGATAGATTCAGGGGATCACCATCGATCGACCGCATATCACAGAATACTGCAGCCGTGCGCGCCTCCCACGGAATGAGCTTCATCGTAGGCAGGTCGGGAACAAGTTTGATGTCCGGATAACCGGTATCCCAATTGGTGTAAGCTAGACCTTCCACAACTTCGTCGGCGACGTCCCAACCGAACAGGACGTTTGCAATGTTGGTGCCGTTTTTCGCGACGGCATTCAGAAAATATTCAGTGCCGAACTGTTTACCGCGCCATACGCCATCAATATCCACTGCTCCAACGCGGAGAGTGTCCACGTTGTTCGCTTCCACAAATGCTTTCGCATCTGCGATTTCCGCATCTTTATCATTCGCCATTTCATCATCTCCCAGTGTGCTTGGATTGGAAAGCTTAAACCCTGTATTTTTTATTTTGCTCCTGCCAACACCTCCAAAACTCGTGGATGATCGCTCCGGATCATTCCTAATTTTGCAGCGCCTCTTGGGCTCCCGACAGGCGTGTCGCGACCAGGGAGAACCGCAGCGAAGAATTCCCTCGCTTCCGTCAGATCCTGGCTGTCGCTGTCATCATCAGCGTAATAAATCGCCTCGACGGGACAGACGGACTCGCATGCGCCGCAAGTTGTGCATTCGTCAGGCTGTATCCAAAGTCGCCCTTCGGCCTCATAGATACAGTCGACCGGGCAGACATCGACGCAGGCCTGGTCTTTGCTGCCTATGCAATTGTCGTTGATGACGTATGGCATCGCTCATCCTTCGTTGGTGCTATGACCGGGCAACACAGACGTGCCCGGGTTTATTGCTGCAGCCGCATGGTTCACTGCGATGGACGCTTCGCCAAAGCCGACCGCCATGAGCCGCACCTTCCCCGGATATTCACTAACATCACCGATGGCGAAAACACGGGGCAGGCAAGTTTGCATGTCCGGCTGCACCGGTATGCGATAACCATCGACGTTGAGGCCCCAATTGCTCATTGGGCCAAGATCGGACTGAAAGCCGAGGGCAACTACAAACTTGCCGAATTGCAGTTCTTCTGACTTTCCCGCCGCATCAATCGTGAGAAACTCCTGGCCCGCCTCGGACCGATATGCGACGACTTCACCTGGCGCGACGATCCGGATGCCGCTGTCGTACATTTCCTTGACACTAGCTTCGTGCGCCCGAAAGCGATTGCGGCGATGGACGACCGTGACAGACTTTGCTCGAGGGAGAGCAGCAAGCGCCCAGTCGACCGCACTATCGCCGCCACCGGCGACCACAACGTTGTGTCCTTCGAGCACCGCAAGATCAGGTACAAAGTGGATAATGTTCGGGGAGAAAACTTCCTCGAGGATCGGAAGAGAACGAGGCTGGCACTTTCCCAGCCCGGCGGCGATTATCACGGCCTTCGCGCTGAATACCGACCCCTTGTCGGATCGAAGCTCATACGAGCCGTCATCCATTGACTCTAGGTTTGTGATAGTCTCGGAAAGACGGAGCTCATACTCCTGCCGTCTCGATTGCTCGAAGAGGTTCTTCACGAAGTCAGCACCTCGAATGCTGGCAAACCCGGCAACATCGTGGATCTTCTTCTCCGGATACATCGTCGAAATCTGCCCGCCGACTTGCGGCAAACCATCAAACATAACGGTTTTCAGGCCGCGAAACCCAGCATAATAGGCGGCGAAAAGACCAGCTGGGCCGGCACCGATAATTGCCAAGTCATATTGGTTGTCATTTGTCATCAAAATGGCGCCCCGTGTCTAATTCCGTTTTAATGTTTCCTATTACGACACATGTATCCTGTCAAGAACCACAACGTCACTGCTCACCACTCTTTGAATCAAAAAATAGAGTTGAAATTGGACTAGGTGACCGTCTCATAGGCGCTGGCCGTGGCTGAGACATATCTTCGCCGATGGGGGGGGTTATGCGGGACCGAAGCTGAAGGGCGCACTGCAAGAGATCGCTGCGTTCACCCTCCAGATCGTCAAGCGGACGGACGAGGCCAAAGGCTTTAAGGTTCTGCCGCGTCGCTGAGTCGTGGAGCGCACCTTCGCATGGCTGGGCAGATGCCGACGACTGGCGAAGGATTGGTCAAAGTCCATCGCATCAGCTGAGGCCTGGATCACTATCGCCCACATTCGGGTCCTGACACGGCGCTTGGCAAGGTACGGATATTGTTGAAACCTTTTCGAGTCAGACTCTAAGCGCCGGAGCTAATTCCTTTTTTGCGGATCATGAGGTGGGTTTCAGCCAAGTGACAAAAAGTCTTTTGGAGCCTTTTACGCCTGATAACGGCCTATCGGCAGATTCTTGCATGTCGTTGTGGGCAATCGAATTCTTGACACGCAACATGTTTCCAAATACGAAACATGTAGGGATAACAAAAACACCCTATCGTCGGAACTCAAACTGGGGGAATTAAAATGGCTTCACATGCCGGAAATCCGCAGTCGGCTTCGAATAGCCTACTTCGTAGCTCGATATCATTCTTTCACATCGTCTTTATGGTGACAGCAGCGGCTGCTCCATTGGTTGTGGTCTCCGCCTACATTCCAATCTCCCTTGCTGGAGGGGCGGGGATGTCAGTTGCCCTTACCTATGCAGCCACGACGTTTATCCTTCTGATCTTTACAGTTGGCTTCGCCCAAATGGCGAAAAGAATAACTTCGGCAGGAGCCTTCTACACCTTCGCTACACAGGGACTTGGTCGTCCGGTCGGCTTGGCCGTTGGCTTCACCGTCATGGCGGCCTACAGCATGATCTCACCTGCAATCGCAGGCGGCTTCGGGTTCTATACCACAAAACTTTTAAGTGCTTACTTTGGACTGGATATTGCGTGGTATTGGTGTAGCATCGCTTCGCTGGCGTTGATGTTCATGATTTCGTTCTATCGCATTACGTATGGCGCAAGTATTCTTAGCTTTCTCCTTGCGGTTGAAGTGCTCGTAATTCTCATCGTTTGTCTGGCTACCGTTGGTTCAGGTGGTGCGTCTGGCCAAATGCCCGAGGCTTTCAGCCTGTCGCAGTGGAGCACCGCTCCGGCAGTAGGAATTGGCTTCTTCTTAGCTTTTTGGTCGTGGATTGGCTTTGAAACGACAGCGATCTACGGCGAAGAGACAATGGATCCAAAGCGCGCGGTTCCCCGAGCCACGTATATCGCGGTTTTGACACTTGGGTTGTTCTACACGTTTGCGGCCTACGCCGGAATTGTTGGTTTCGGCGCCGAGGCCCCCGGGAAAGCCGGGACACTGATTGACCAGTACTATTTCGAGCTGGCCGATATCCATACGATACATACGGTTCGTGTCATCATGGACTTCTTGGTGATCACAAGCTTCTTTGCCTGCTCGTTTGCATTTCATAACAACGCAACGCGATACCTCTTCTCCCTCGGCAGAGATGGCATTCTTCCGAAAAGCCTCGGATCTACGCATTCTGAGCAGAAGTCTCCCTACATCGCAGCCGCCGTCCAGGCGACTATTGCAATCGTGACGGTTGCCTTGTTTGCGCTCGCCGGAGCCGATCCGCTTCTCCATCTCGGCACTTGGCTTCCGATCTTCTGCACGTTGGCCGTAATCGTCGTTCAGTTCATCGTGTCTTTGGCTGTTATTGGCTACTTTAATCGTATTGGAAGGTCCGGCCCTCTCGATTGGTGGAAGACGATCCTCGCCCCGATATTGGGCGCGATTGCTCAAGCGGTTGTTGTCTGGCTTCTGCTCGAAAACATCACTTTCCTTGCTGGAAGTGAGATCATGGTGGTCAAACTGATTCCTCTCTATGTCGCGATCATTGCGTTAGCAGGGTTTGGTTATGCCTTGTGGCTTCGCAACAGCGACCGTAGTCGGTACGACATGATTGGACAGCTTCACGACGAAGAAATGATGGATGCCTTCGTCGATGAAATGTATGTCGCTGATGGACGTAGTCCGAACTGACTTCACAATCAGCTCGCGGTTTAGTGGGGTGAGGCGATGTCGCCTCACCCCGACTTTATTGCCGGAGAGGAATTTGGGCCCAGGCAGATAATCGCAATTGCATCGTGGTTGGAATGCAAATCTGTCAGAGCAATTGTAGAGGAATCATTTGATCTGTTCCATCTGACGATCGCAAGGAATCCCGAATGCAACGCTTGCTTGAAAAAATAACCGATCTCGCGGCACTTCCGGGCAACGAGGATGGCCTCAAGACGGGCCTCGCGAATATCACCGAGGATGCCGGCTATGCGGCCTATGCCTACGTCTATATCCGCACCGGATTTACGATGGTCATCTCCAACTACAACGGCGGATGGCAAAGCACCTATTTCCAGAAGAATCATGCTGCCGTCGATCCTGTCATCCGCCGCGCCAAAATGCTGAAGGGCGCGTTTGCCTGGAGCGGCGAACAGGAAAGGCACAGGCTTTCGAAGGCGGAGCAATCCTTTTATTCGGACGCCGCGGAATTTGGGATCCGCTCCGGCATTACTATCCCGATCAAGGCGGCACAGAATACGGTAGCGATGTTTACGCTCGCCTCAGACAAACCCGCGATCAATCTGACACGTGAACTGGACCCGATCGAAGCTGCTGCTGCGGTAGGGCAACTGCATGCCCGCATCGTTTTTACAGATCCCACGCCGACCGTCGACGACGGTCTTTCGCTCGATCCGAAGGCCGCCACATACCTGAGCTGGTTTGCGGTTGGAAAGTCGATGGGAGAGATCGCGACGATCGAGGGCGTCAAATACAACACTGTCCGGGTCAAGCTTCAAGAGGCACGCAAACCCTTCGACATCCACTCGAACACACATATGTCGTCGCTTGCGATCCGCAGGAAACTGATCTGACGATCAGTTGACCATGACTTTCGGTATATAGCCAAGCACGGTGATCAGCGTGTTCACTGTATACATCTGCGCGTGCATCTCCATGCAGGCCTTGATGTAGGTCAGGTGTTGGGGGCCGCCGGACTCCTTCCCCAACTTATAGTCCTCGGGCAGGTCCTGGAAGAGCTTGTCGGCTCCATCGACCAGAACGCGGTGGGTTCGGATGGCATCAACCGCGAGGCTCTCCACGTCGGCCTTGGAAAGGCCCTGCGTCAGCCCGAAGATGGCACGAATTTCGAGTTTCTCGTCAAGCGTTAAAGCGTCCGTTCCCATTCCAATCCCACTCTCTGGCTTGTCCGCGGTGCGCCCCCGCAAACGTTAATCTTCTGATCCCGAGCCGGGGGTTGGAAACTGTACCTGGACAGTCCTGCGACCTTTAGTACCGGAGCACCTGGACATACGTCGCAGGCCCACCGGCCGAAGGCCAGAGGATTCTGGTGTCGCAACGGCCGACACCAACCGCCAGATAGAGGTTTCCACACCCCGGGGCAGCGCGTACTGCCCTGTCCGCCCTTATAGAAGGCCGAAGCCGTTCCCGCTAGTGCAACAGCCGCAGAATCCCGCTGCAGATCTCCACATGCATGACCTCACCGCTTTGCGCCGATGCCCGAAAGATCGATCCGGATCCCCGCCTTGTTCGGATCGGAAGAGACTGCATCGGCAGGAAGTACGGCATTGTCCTCCTCCCGACGATCGCCGGTCTGCACACCGACCTCGTCGCTTTCGGCTGGCTCCGGCTCCGCGTGCTTTTCTTGGCCCGGGTCCGGCGTCCGAAACACCGCCTCCCCTTCGAAATTCCCCGTCTGCCAGGCGATGATCGCATCATCGAGAACCTGCGGAAGGGCCTCCTCACCGGTTGGATTGCCGTACCACTTGAGGACGATGCGGTAGACTTTGGCGAAGAGCGCCGTGCCCTTGCGGATGTTCGCGCAAGCATCGACCAGGTCCGGTTTCAGCTGGCCGGCCTCGAGAATGCCGAGGCCTGCCGGATATTGGGTGATGCCAACGCGGATCGTCTCGCGGCCGATATGCCTGCGGATCAGGTCCATAGCCTCGTCCGCTGTCTTCGGTTTCGGCACGAGCACGACGCGGTTGCCGGAGCGCACGGTGACGGCCAGCGGATCTTCCGATCCCGCCCGTGCGATGAACTCAGCGACGATCGCGGGCTTCAGAGCGGGATCGGCGCATTGCTGGATGAGGGGGCCATCGACCATCCCGGTTTCTCCTTTATGTGTTGAATGCCATGACGACGGGGATTTCGAAGAGTTTGGCCCAGGCCGTCACGCTCGCCTTCTGGGTCGCGACGATCGCGGTCCCTTCGGTCCACCAGCCATTACCGGTGGCGACCATGACCGCGGGGGAATCCAGCATCGATTGCAGCACCGGCCAGAGCAGAAGCTGCTCGTAGCAGATCAGCGGCGCGATCCTCCCGAGGCCGACCTCGACCACCGGATTGCCGAAGAAGTCGGCGCGGGCGCCACCGCCCTGCCCCGTCCATTCCCGCCATGGCTGCCACATGGATCCTGGGACCGGCATGCGTTCGCGATAGAGGACCCCCGCCCCGTCGGCGGAGACGGCGACTATGACATTGTCGTAGCCCTGGTGCTCGATGACGGCGGCGCCGGCAATGACCGTGATATCGTGACCGCGCAAAGCCTCGCGCCACAGACGCTCGACGGTCGGCGTCCAGAAGCCAAGGGCACTTTCGGGAAGGACGATGAAACGATCGCCGCCTTCGGCGCTACGCAGAACTGTGTCCATCAGGACTCGGTGGCGCGCAAATGATGTGTCGCGCCCGAGAGTTTCGCCGAGTTCCAGGTCGACGCCTTGCCATCGCTGCGGTAGATTCGGTCCTGTCCACGTTGCGGCGGACCAGGCCCAGAAGCCTCCCAGCACCAGTGCTGCGGCAAGCCGGCCTCGCGATGTCATCATTGCGAGACCGGCGACGGTGGCGGCAAGCCCCCACCAGCCCCATGCGGGAAAGAGCACGCCGGCCGCCGTCAACGGATGTGCCCAGCCGGTGATGCCGAAGGGCGGCAGCCCCATCAGCGCCAGGGCCAGAAGATAGCGCGCCGCCCTTGCCGCATCCGCCGCTTGTCTCCCGGAAGCAGCTTCATCCCGTGGTTTCGTCCACAACACCGTGTGCACGACAACGAAGGAGGCCGAAGCGATGAGCCAGAGCAGCAGGCCGGGCGAGAGATCGGCGGCATAGAAATTGGCGACGCCCTGCGGCAGGCCGCGCGAAGCGGCAAGGAAATAGCCCGTCGCGACGAGCGCCGCGGTCGCACGCGAGGGCGCCATCGCCCAGAGCGCCGGAAACAGTATGGCGACCGGTAGGAGGAGGACATGGCCGCTCCAGCCAATTGCGCCGCAGGCGACGGACGCGACGACGAGCACAGCGGATCGCCAGCGATCCCATGGACGGTCACCGGGACGATCAGGGATCGAAGGTAAGAACGGGCCGCGCCAGACCGAGAAGGCCGCTTGCCGGAACCGGACCAAAATATCGGGAGTCATAGGATCTCGCAAAGGATGAGTGGAGAAACAGGTATCCAGGTGGCACCACGCCGCCGGGATCGGGTATGAGCAGCCTGCCCTCGCCGTCACTCTCCCGGACGGACGAGGCTTCGACCGGGCGCCCATCGATGATGACGTGATCGGTGATCTCGACGCGCTGACCGGTAAGGGCGGCGACCGTCTTGATCAGCGGCGCGAAATCGCCGGCGCAAAGCCCGCGCCGGAGATAACCGCGCCGTCGCGCTTCGGCGAAGGTTGCGTTTCCCGGCGGGCAGACGAACACGAGATCGCCGGTCCTGACCGGACGTCGCAGCGCCTCGATGCGCCAGAGCCCGAGCGGCTCGCTCGGTGTCAGGTTGATGCGATAACCGCCGACCATGGCGCCCGTGACCTTGCCGGCTCCAACCATGATGGACGCACCGACAAACAGGATCGGACCGAACCGTCTCATTGTTTCAGGACCGGCGTCTGGCGCTGGGTGAGGCGCAGGTCCTCCGCCTGTCTGAGCGACTGGACGGTGCGTTCATGGGCGGCGAGTTGCTGGGCCGTGCGCATGACCGGCCAGGCTTCCTTCAACCGTTCCTTCTCCTCGGGCCGCATGCCTTCGGAGAGTTTGTCGAAGAGTTTTCCCGATGGTTCGCGAGCGCTGTTGGTCAAGAGCGTTCGTTCGCCGAAACGTTCGGTGACGGCTTTGTTGAACCCGTCGATCTCGAGCTTGGTCTCGCGGTTGCTCAATGCAAACCCAAGCGCCGCCGGCAGATCGTTGCGGTCGATCGCATCGCGCACCCGATCGAGCACCACGCGCGCCGCCGGCGACAGCGCCGGGATGTCGATCGACACGCGCTGTCTCAGCGCCTGCTCGTCCAGGCGAAGCCGCTGCTGCGCGCTCTCGCACATGCTGAGATACCGTTCGAGATCGCGTTTCAGCGCCGGCACATTGAGTTCGGCGATACGGCGCGCTTCACGCTCCGCCTTGCCGGTGAGAATGCCGGTCTTGCCCCTGAGCGGTCCGATCGACTCCGGCGCGGCCTCAAGCTTCTGCAGGATCTGCCTGGCGCTTTCTCTGTCGGCCAGAACCGCATCGAAGTTCATCGCCCGGAAGGCTGTCTCGGGATCGGCGAAAACATAACGGAAGCGGGCGGAGACCTCGTCCCATTGCCTCTTCAGGGCCGGATCGGCGTCGATCCTCTCGCCGACCCTGTCGGCAACGGAATTCTCGAACCGGGTGATGCCGGCGACCATGGGCTTTTCCTCCTGCCTCTGTTGGGTAGTCGGTGATTGGCGAAGGCCGAGCCGCTCGGCGAAGGCGGCAAGGCGCGCCCCGAGATCGGCCAGTTTCGTCGCCTGCCGCAGCGTCCAGTCGAGCCGGTCACGCGCAAGCGTGCGCGCCACCTCGACGATCTTCAGGCCGCGCATTTCGGCAAAGCGAAGCGCCTCGCGGTAGAGTTGCCCGCGCTCGTAATCGAGCGTCGTCTCCTTGGCGTTTTTCCGCGACAAGACCTTCGTGAGGCCACCGTTGAAGACGAAGGAACGGCGCCCGTAATAGAGCTGCAGGTCCTCACGGTGGCGGGTCATCGCCACATAGGTCAGATGCCGATCGAGCGAGAGCGACGCGAGCACCTTGACCTTGTCGACGGTGGCGCCCTGGGACTTGTGGATCGTCGTCGCATAGCCGTGATCGAGATTGTTGTAGAAGCGCTGTTCGACCGTCACCTGCCGGCGGCCTTCGCCTTCTCCGACGAGGGCGACGATGCGATTTGGGCTCGCCTCGACGACATGAGCGATCATGCCGTTCTTCACGCCGAGCGATCCCTCGTTCTTCAGGAAAACGATCTGGTCGCCGGCATCGAAGCGGCGTGGTCCATCGGCGGTCTTGAACGCGTGGCCCTCGCCGAGGATGCCGCGCTCGACCAGTTTCGCCCGCGCCATGTCGTTCAACAGACGCACGTCGCGGCGCAAATGCGCGAGCATCAGCATCGACTGTTTCGGATCGTAGTCCCGGTTCCAGTCGGCGATCAGATGTTCGACGGCTTCCGCCTTCAGGGGAGATCCGAGCACCCTGCCCTGGCCCTGATAGACGTCGAGCGCTTTGTCGACATTGCCACGGGCGAGATCCAGCGAGGCGGCCCGCATCCAATCCTCGCGCTGGCGATAGATCGTCTCGAGTTCGGCATAACCGATGCGGTCGACAATGGCGCGGAAGGCCGCCCCCGCCTCGATCGGCTGGAGCTGTTCGGGATCGCCGACCAGAACGATCTTGGCCCCTGCCCTGACCACCGCATCGATGAAGCCCGCCATCTGTTTCGACGCCACCATGCCGGCCTCGTCCATGACGAAGACGGTCTTCGCGTCGAGCGTATCGCGTTGCTGTTTCCAGCGCAGTTGCCAAGAGGCGAGCGTGCGGCTTTGAATGCCCGCTTCCTTTTCCAGACCTTCGGCTGCCTTGCCGGCGAGCGCGCCGCCGACGACGCGGTATCCGGCAAGTTCCCAAGCTTCGCGCGCCGCCTTCATCATCGTCGTCTTGCCCGCACCCGCGCGGCCGACGACCGCAGCGATCCGGGCATGCCCGGCGATGCGCTCGATCGCCGATTTCTGTTCTTCCGAGAGCCGCTCATGCCGCCGGAACGCCGCATCGAGCACTGTTGATGAAACGGCATGCGTCTCCTTGTCCGACAGCCAGATCGCCTGGCGCGCCATCGTCGCTTCCAGCTTGATCATCGCCCGCGTCGTGTAGCGCGCCGGCACCCTGGCCCCCGTGCCAAGTTCGACCGTGTCGCGCTGCAAACGCAGCACCATGGGATCCTGGATGATGCGCGCCATCAGCTGCTGGAAGATCGCGGGATCGTCGACGTAACGATGGAGCACCTTGGCGACATCACGCTCGTCGAAGACGCTCTTTTCACGCGTGATCAGGTCGAGCACGATGGCGGGGTTGTGAAGGATACGGCGAGTGTTTTCCGCGCGGCGCTGCTCGTTGAGTTCGATCCGCTCCAGCTCCGGCCGGACACCCTGGCTCTCGGCCTTGCGCTCGATCGCCCTGGCGCCGACACCGAGATGGATGGTCGGTTCGAGATCGATCCCCTGCCTTTCGTAGGAGCGGCCATCGACGCGCAGCTCAATGCCGCCGAGCGCCAGATGGTGGTTCAGCCGCTCGAACCATCCGTCGCGGAGCACGTTGAAATCCTCCGTCGAACCGGCCCAGAGTTCGTAGAGGATTTTTCCGGATTTGGTCCGGACCGGCTGGCCGTCTTCGCCTTTTACCGCGACCTTCTTCGCCCCGAACCCGTCCTCTGTCAGCGGCCGCAAGGTGGTCATCAGATGGATATGCGGATTTCCCGGATTGTCGTGATAGACCCAGTCGGCGACCATGCCTTTCGCCAGCACGTGTTTCTCTACGAAATCCCTCACCAGCGCGACGTTCTGTTCGGCCGAGAGCTCCAGCGGCAATGCGATCGTCAGGTCACGGGCCAGTTGCGCGTCGGAGCGTTTCTCGAAAGCCTCGACCCTGTTCCAGAAGGCTTCCGACGCGCCGGCAACCGAGCGGTCGGCGATCAGCGCCCTCGCCCATTGCGGGGCATCGGCCGGAAGCACGAACGCCTCATGCACCAGCCCTTGCTTCCTCGTGTAATCGATGGTTCGGGCTTCGCGCTCATAGTCCATTTTGGCGCAATGCCGGTAGGCCGCCGACAGCACGACGCTGCGGCCGGAGCCACGGCTGACGATGCTGGCTGAGAAATGGGCGATGGCCATGGCGCGAGAAACTCCGGTTTTGAACCACGTTCGTCCGGAGCGGCAGCCGCGGCGGCCCCGCCAGGGCCGGTAAGCAAGGACGTCGCAACGCGACGTATAATTGCGCCCTTGGATGCCGCTCCTTCGGAACGGCCGGGATCATGCTCCAAAGGATCGGCTTTGCCGATGTGCAGATCTGCACATTTCCTCAAGTGCGCATTCGGGAGAGAGTGGGCGTCGCTGAAGCAACACCGCAACCATCAGGAGATGCCACCGGAATGAAGAAGCCGTCATCGAAGATCAGGGAAGAAATCGCCAGATTGCAGGACCAGCTGAGAGCCGCCGAGACGCGCGAGGCCGAGCGGATTGGCAGGGTGGCGCTGAAGGCAGGGCTTGGCGAGACCGAGATCGAGGAGGACGCATTGCAGGCAACCTTCGAGGAGATCGCCAGGCGGTTTCGCGGAGGCAAAGGCGAAGCGACCGGGAAGAAAAGCGCTGGCGAGAGCAGGACCGGCGGCGAACCGTCCGCGACGGTCGCGTCTGGCGCGGCTCAGGGCAGGCCTGGCGAGGCTTGAGCGGATGGCGAGAGCGATGACGACGGACGCGCGAAAAAAGGATACGCGCGAAAAAATCGAGCTCGGCGGGCTGATCGTCAAGGCGGGGCTGCGCTTTGAGAAACGCGCGCTGCTGCTCGGCCTGCTGATCGACGCCGGACGCCGGATCAGGGGCGATGAGGCGGAGCGGTCTCGCCTGACCGCCATCGGCGCGGAGGCCTTCGGTCATGGCGGCGAATAGGTTTCTGCTCTTCGCCCTGCCGGCCACAATCATGCTCGTCGCGATGTTCGCAACGTCGGGCATGGAGCACAAGCTTGCGAGCTTCGGAACGAACGCTGAGGCAAGGCTGATGCTCGGTCGCGCCGGGATCGCCCTACCCTATGTCGCGGCCGCCGCGATCGGCGTGATCGCTCTCTTCGCCGCGAACGGATCGATCAACATCAAGGCGGCGGGCATCAGCGTGCTTGCCGGCAATGGCGCGGTGATCGCTTTCGCCGTCATCCGTGAGACGATCCGGCTAGCAGGCATCGCGGGCAGCGTGCCGGCCGGTCAATCCGTCTTCGCCTATGCCGACCCGGCGACGATGCTGGGGGCGGCGGCGGCACTCTTTACAGCCATATTCGCCCTGCGTGTGGCAATCAGAGGCAATGCCGCCTTTGCTCACGCGGGGCCGCGCCGCATCGTCGGCAAACGCGCCGTGCATGGCGAGGCCGACTGGATGAAGTTGCCGGAAGCGGCAAAGCTTTTCCCCGACGCCGGCGGCATCGTCATCGGCGAGCGCTACCGCGTCGACAGGGACAGCGTGGCCGCCATGCCGTTTCGCGCCGGCGAACCGCAAAGCTGGGGGACCGGCGGCAGGGCGCCGCTTGTCTCATTCGACGGCTCCTTCGGCTCCTCGCACGGCATCGTCTTTGCCGGCTCCGGCGGTTTCAAGACGACATCGGTGACGATCCCGACCGCACTCAAATGGGGCGGCGGGCTTGTGGTGCTCGACCCGTCGAGCGAGGTGGCGCCGATGGTCGCCGAGCACCGGCGCAAGGCCGGCCGAAAGGTGATCGTTCTCGATCCCTCGGCATCCGGCGTCGGCTTTAACGCGATGGACTGGATCGGCCGCCACGGCAACACCAGGGAAGAGGTTATCGTCGCCGTCGCCACCTGGATCATGACCGACAATGCGCGCACCGCCTCCGCCCGCGACGACTTCTTCCGAGCGTCCGCCATGCAGCTCCTGACGGCGCTGATCGCCGATGTCTGCTTGTCCGGCCATACCGACGCGAAGGACCAGACGCTCCGGCGCGTGCGCGCCAATCTCTCCGAGCCGGAACCGAAGCTGCGCGAGCGCCTGACGCGCATCTACGAACAGTCGCAATCCGACTTCGTGAAGGAGAACGTCTCCGTCTTCGTCAACATGACGCCGGAGACGTTTTCCGGGGTCTATGCCAATGCGGTGAAGGAGACCCACTGGCTCTCCTATCCGAACTATGCCGGTCTCGTATCCGGGGAGACATTCTCGACCGACGATCTCGCCGACGGCGAAACCGACATCTTCATCGCGCTCGACCTGAAGGTGCTCGAAGCCCATCCGGGCCTGGCGCGCGTCGTCATCGGCGCGCTGCTCAACGCCATCTACAATCGCAACGGCAACGTCAAGGGAAGGACGCTCTTCCTGCTCGACGAGGTGGCGCGTCTCGGCTACCTGCGCATCCTCGAAACCGCCCGCGATGCGGGGCGCAAATACGGCATCACGCTGACGATGATTTTCCAGTCGATCGGCCAGATGCGCGAGGCCTATGGCGGACGCGACGCAACCTCGAAATGGTTCGAAAGCGCGAGCTGGATATCGTTTTCGGCAATCAACGATCCCGATACCGCCGACTACATCTCGAAGCGCTGCGGCGATACCACCGTCGAGGTCGACCAGACTAATCGTTCGTCCGGCATGAAGGGATCGTCGCGGTCGCGCTCGAAGCAGCTCAGCCGCCGGCCGTTGATCCTGCCACACGAGGTCCTGCGCATGCGCGCCGACGAGCAGATCGTCTTCACCTCAGGCAATCCGCCGCTCAGGTGCGGACGCGCCATCTGGTTCAGGCGCGAGGATATGAAGGCCTGCGTTGGGGAGAACAGGTTTCACACGCGCACAGCAAGCGCGACCGCTGCACCGGCGATCGAGCCGGCGCTGAGCGCAGCGAGCAGGGCCGGCCAGGAACAATGAAGAGTATCGGAGAAAACAGCGTAAGCGACGACCATGGGGTGGGATTTCGGGAATTCTCGTCGTGCGAGGAGCTGAGAAAGCGCAGCCGCAGGAGGCTCAACAAAGTGGCTCGAAGAGGAGCCGGGACCGACTGCGCCCGCTCCTCGCACACCGTCTCGGAAGATCTTCCGGCACTCTCGTTGTGACAATATCTGGCGTCGCCACGCATCTTCTTTGCGAGAGGATCGTGACCCGCATGGGACGAAACCGCCTGCCGGGTTCGGTGCGCTTGCGCATAGAGCCGTGCGGCAAAGCCGCCTCGCCCAACACCACACTCTTCGAAGACGGAAGACACATCAGGAAGATGAATCGATGAGCTCGCATTGATTCAAATAAGTCGTTGGACGCCGTTTCGTTGGGACGCGACAATCCGGCCATGGAGAAAGAGGCAACAGACCCGGTTCACCTTCATCGTATCGATGCCACACAGAACATGCGGCGTTTCTATGCACTGGCGATCCAGCCGACGCTCTTTGGCGGCGCATCGGTCATTCGCAACTGGGGCCGGATCGGAGCGAACGGCCAGACGATGATGGAGACCTTCGATAGCGAGAAGGACGCCAGGCAGGTATTCTCACGCCTCGAGCGGACGAAAAGAAAACGCGGCTATCGCGACGTCGCTCTCACCGATTGAGAGCGCCGCAACAGGCAAACCCGATGTTTCCTGTGGTTTTCGCGGCGGATGCGGGAACTGCCCGAACTTCACCCCTATTCTCGCCCGGTCTTCTTCGTCATACCGGATGGATAAACCAGAACGAGGGAACCATCCAATCATGACAACGACCAACGAAATCGCCGACAAGATCGCATCCGAGCAGAACCTGACCAAGGCGCAGGCCAAGGCGATCGTCGAAAGCGTGTTCAAGCAGATTGCCGATGCGGCACAGGCCGGCTCCGAGACGTCCATACCTTCGTTCGGGAAGTTCAAGGTCAAGGACACGCCGGAGCGCGAAGGCCGCAACCCGGCAACAGGTGCCACGATCAAGATCGCTGCGTCGAAGAAGTTGACGTTTACGCCGGGCAAGGCGGTCAAGGACGCGCTGAACGGCTGAGGCGAATTCGCTGCCGTTTCCGGCAGCAAGGAAGCCTCCTTAGAAGGGAGGCTCCGCGCCCCGGCGGCCGTCCTGTTCGGCCTTGATGACCGCAAGCTCGGCCAACACGATCTCCAGCTCCGCCGCAATCTGGCGGCGCTCGCTTTCGTCGGAGGCGCTCCTCAGTTCGGCCCGAAGTTCTTCGCGTTGCATTTCCAGGGACATCGTCATCGTTCGTCTCCTTGACGTTTCGTGAAAGACGACGTCCGCGGTCGGAGAGACGGGACAGGGTCAAGCATCGCCAGAGGCGACCGGCGGAGCCGGCGAGTGGGGGAGCCGAAATGCGCCAGCATTTTGGGGGTACCGCTCGTGCTTCGACGCTTTCCCGGCTCTCCGGCACGATCGGATATTCTGAGCAGA
>JAIXSF010000218.1 GCA_027484835.1 Rhizobiaceae bacterium
GGGCCACGGCCGATTTCGAACGAACAGAAATGCAGGTAGTGCCCACCGGCAGGCTTGATCCCGACGAGAGGGCGCAGAAATTCCGGGTTCGAGGCAATCAATTGCGGCGGAAGGAAACCTTCCTGCACCAACCTGTTTTCGGAATAGATGTCGGCAACCACCGCTTCCAGAAGATTGGCACGCTGTACGAGGCCATCGGCCAGGACCTGCCATTCGGCTTCCGAGATCATCACCGGGATATGCGAGAAAGGCCAGGCGCGCTCGCTTGAACCTCCAGAGCCATAGGCCCGGTAGAAAACGCCGGCGTCGCGCAGATAGCGGTCGGCACGGGCGAAGCGCTCGTGTAGGTCTTCTTCCGGCATCGTGTCGATCGCGGAGACGAGGGCCTGCCAGACGGGCCGCACATCGCCCTTGTTGTCGAGCATTTCGTCAGCGGCGCCCGCCAGCGCGCGATAGCCGGCCGTTCGGGCCTCGCTCCTCGGCGCGTCTGGCGGGGAAAGCTCCGCTGCCGTCTTTTGTGCCATCTAATCAGATACCTTGCGGTCGTCTCAGGTCCAAAGTGTGCGGGAATTCCGGCGACACGGTCTCGGGCCATAAGGGGTAGGAGCCGGCTGTATGGCCCCAAGGCTCGAAACGTGCAAGCCGACGGGCTTCCGCTTCATTCCCATTCACAGGGAAAGTATCGTAATTCCGGCCGCCGGGATGGGCGACGTGGTAGACACAGCCGCCCATCGAGCGTCCAGACCATGTATCATAGATATCGAATGTTAGCGGTGTATTGACGGGCAGGACCGGGTGCAGGCCGGAGGCCGGCTGCCAGGCCTTGTAACGGACACCGGCCACCGCCACGCCGTTCACGTCGGTCTTGCGCAGCGGCACGGCGCGACCGTTGCAGGCGACGGTGAAGCGATCGGGATTGGCCGTCTCCAACTTGACCTGCAGCCGTTCGATCGACGAGTCGACATAACGCACGGTGCCGCCGATCGCGCCCTGTTCTCCCATGACATGCCAGGGTTCCAGCGCACCCCGCAGTTCGAGCTTTGACGCCTCGTATTCGACCTCGCCATAGAAGGGGAAACGGAATTCGAGCTGGGCTGCAAACCACTCCGGCTTGAAATCAAAGCCGTTCTTGCGCAGGTCGGCAAGCACGTCGAGGAAGTCCTGCCAGATGTAGTGCGGCAGCATGAAGCGATCATGCAGGCTCGTGCCCCAGCGGACGAAACGGCCGCCGATCGGGTTCTTCCAGAAGCGAGCGATGAGCGCGCGGATCAGCAGCTGCTGGGCGAGGGACATTCGGGCATTCGGCGGCATTTCGAAGCCGCGGAATTCGACCAGGCCAAGCCGACCGGTCGGACCATCCGGCGAGAAGAGCTTGTCGATGCAGATCTCGGAACGATGGGTGTTGCCGGTGACGTCGACCAGCAGGTTTCGGAACAGGCGGTCGACGAGCCAGGGCAGTGGCGGTGCCATGCCCTGATCGGGCATCGGGATCTGCGCCATGGCGATTTCGAGCTCATAGAGCGAGTCGTGCCGGGCTTCGTCAAAACGTGGCGCCTGGCTGGTCGGGCCGATGAACAGGCCGGAGAAGAGATAGGACAGCGACGGGTGTCGCTGCCAGTGCAGCACGAGGCTCTTCAGCAGGTCCGGGCGACGCAGGAACGGACTGTCGTTCGGGGTCGCACCCCCGACCACGACGTGGTTGCCGCCACCGGTGCCGCAATGGCGGCCGTCGATCATGAACTTGTCGGCGCCGAGGCGGCAGAGTCGCGCTTCCTCGTAGATCGCCGTGGTGGTCGCGACGCAATCCTCCCAGTCATAGGCAGGGTGGATGTTGACCTCGATGACGCCGGGATCGGGTGCGACCCGGATGACGTTCAGCCGCTCGTCGTGGGGCGGCGTGTACCCCTCGATGTGAACCGGCAGGTTGAGCGCTTCCGCGGCGCGCTCCGCCGAGGCGATCAGATCGAGATAGTCCTCGAGCGCTTCGGTCGGCGGCATGAAGACGCAGACGCGACCGTCGCGCACTTCGACCGAAATTGCGGTGCGCACACGTCCGCCGATCTCCTCGAACGACTGACCCATCTGGGTCTGCTGGCCGGTCTCGGTCTTCACCGAATGCTCCGGCATGGCGCGGCCCTTGTCCGTTGCAAAATCAGGTAGAGGTGGCTTCTCCACCGTCGGGTCGACCGGGTTGATGTAGGGATACATCGAAGGCGGGACATAGGGCAGGGAGTTCAGTGGCAGACGGAAGCCGACAGGGCTGTCGCCCGGCACGAGGTAAAGCCGGCCACGCCGGGTCCGCCATTTTTCGCTCACCCATTTGCGGTCGGAGGAACGTCCCTGCCAGGCCTGTACCGGCAGGACGTAACCGGCGGGATTTGTGAGGCCGTTGCCGAATACCCTGGCGATGCGATTGCGCTCTTCAGGGTCCTTCAGCCTTGAATTCGCCGGGTCGACATTCTCCGGCAGGCTCGCCTCTTTGATGATCCATTCGGCAGGATCCTCGAAGGCGGGGGCAACGTTTTCGCTGGGGATATCGAGTTCGGCCGCGATCGCCTGCAAGAGGCGGGCGGCGTCGTCATGACCGACACTGTAGTTCCGGTTTTCGACCGCGATCAGATCAGGGTTGCGCCAGACCGGCTTGTTGTCCCGGCGCCAGTAGAGCGAGAAGGTCCAACGCGGCAGGCTTTCGCCCGGATACCATTTGCCCTGGCCATAATGCAGGAAGCCTCCGGGGGCGAAACGTTCTCGCAGTCGGCGGATCAGCTGGTCGGCCTTGTCACGCTTGGTCGGGCCGACGGCTGCCGTATTCCATTCGTCCGACTGGAAATCGTCGATCGACACGAAGGTCGGCTCGCCGCCCATGGTGAGCCTGATGTCGCGGGCCTGCAGCTCTGCATCGACCTGATGGCCGAGGCGATTGAGCGCGTCCCAGCTGTCGTCGGAAAAGGGCTTGGTGATGCGCGGGTGCTCTGCGACCCGCTTGACCTGCATGTCGAAAGCGAAATCGGTTTTCGCCTCGCCGAAGTAGCCGCCGGAAATCGGAGCGGCGTTCCTGTAATGCGGGGTTGCAGCCAGCGGGATGTGGCTTTCACCCGTCAGCAGGCCCGAGGTCGGGTCGAGGCCGATCCAGCCGGCGCCGGGGATGTAGACTTCGGCCCAGGCATGCAGGTCGGTGAAATCGACCTCTGTGCCCGAAGGACCGTCGAGTGCTTTCAGGTCAGGTGCGAGCTGGATGAGATAGCCCGAGACAAAACGGGCTGCAAATCCGAGCCGGCGCAGGATCTGGACCAGCAGCCAGCTCGAATCACGGCAGGAGCCGCGGGCTGAGGTCAGTGTTTCCTCCGGCGTCTGGACGCCAGGCTCCATGCGGATGACGTAGCCGATTTCCTGCTGCAGGCGGGCGTTCAGCCCGACCACCATGTCGACCGTACCCTGGCCGGGCGTCTTGTCGACGGTGGCCATGAAGGCATCCAGGGCTGCAGTCGACGGCTCCGGCGTCATGTAGATCTTCAGGTCGTCCCGCAGATCTTCGGGATAATCGAACGGCCATTTGACCGCGACTTCCTCGGTAAAAAAATCGAAGGGGTTGTAGACCGTCATGTCGGCGACGAGATCGACCTCGATCTTGAATTCGGTCACCGGGTCCGGAAAGACGAAGCGAGCGAGATAGTTGCCGTAGGGGTCCTGCTGCAGATTGACGAAGTGATTGGCGGGCGTGACCTTCAGCGAATGCGAGATCACCTTGGTGCGGGAATGGGAGGCAGGCTTCAGCCGGATGATCTGGGGCCCAAGGCGAACGGGCGTATCATAGGTGTAGTGGGTGAGATGATAGATGCTTGCCTTGATCGACATTCGGTACCGCTTCGCTGTTCGCCCATGCCGCTTTTTGCGGCTTGCTTCGATCTTGTGCAATGCAGCGGCATAAAGCAAGCGGCCCGGACGGTGGAAGCCGCCGGGCCAACTGGTTTCGATTTGGATGGATTCAGCTTCGGCCGAATTCGTCCACGAGGCGGATGATGTCATCCTCGCCAAGATAGGAGCCGGTCTGGACCTCGATCACTTCGAGGCGGATCTTGCCGGGATTGGCGAGACGATGGACGGACCCTTGCGGGATGTAGATCGACTGATTCTCGTGCAGGACCGTGACCTTGTCGTCGATCGTGACTTCCGCCGTTCCCCTGACGCAGACCCAGTGCTCGGCACGGTGGTGATGCTTCTGAAGCGAGAGCTTCTTCTCCGGATTGACGAAGAGGCGCTTCACCTGGAAACGATCGCCGTTGAGGATCGAGGTATAGCCTCCCCAGGGGCGCAGCGCCGTCGGATGGTTCTCGGTCAGATGCGCCGTGTCCTTGTTCGCCGCGAGCAACTTGACGAGATTGCCGACATCCTGGCTACGGTCGAGCCGGCCGACATAGACGGCGTCTTCCGAGGCGACCACGGCAACCCCTTCCATGCCCTGGACGGCAAGATGGGCGTTGCGTGACATGACGAGCGAATTGGTGGTGTCCGAGACGGTCGCATTGCCGCTGACGACATTGCCGTTTTCATCGCCGCCGGCGAGTTTCCAGATGGCGTCCCAGCTGCCGAGGTCCGACCAGGTGATGGGGGAGGGGACAACAGCGGCGTTGGGCGTCTTTTCCATGACGGCATAGTCGATGGAAATGCTGGGGCTCTGGCCGAAGCTTTCCGCGTCGAGGCGGGTAAAGTCGAGGTCGCCCTTGGCGTTTTCGATCGACTGCTCCACGGCTGAGAGCACTTCGGGCGCTAGCGTCTCCAATTCCGCGATCATCTGGCCGGCGGAGAAGACGAACATCCCGGAGTTCCATGCATAGTTGCCGCTCGCCAGCATCTTTTCCGCAACGTCGGCATTCGGCTTTTCGACGAAGCGCGTGACCTTGTTCACGCCGTTGCCGAGATCTTCGCCGATCTCGATGTAGCCATAACCGGTCGCGGGTTCCGTCGGGGTGATCCCGAAGGTGACGATCTTGCCGTCGCGCGCCGCGCGAGCCGCCTTTTCCACGCAGCCACGATAGACGTCGTCGACGGTGATTTCGTGATCGGACGGCAGGATCTGGATAAGGGTATCTCGACCATGGCGCTGGCTGACGATCACGGCGGCCGCGGCCACGGCAGCCGCTGTGTTGCGCGCCTCGGGCTCCAGGATGATGCTGTCGAGCGACACGCCGATCTCGCGGGCCTGTTCGGCGACGAGGAAACGGAAGTCCTCGTTGGTCACAATGATCGGAGCGTCGTAGATTTGACCGTCCGAGACACGGGCAAGCGTCTTTTGCAACAAGGTCTCGTCGCCGAGGAAACGGATGAACTGCTTCGCAGCTGCGGCACGCGACAGCGGCCAAAGCCGGGTTCCCTTGCCGCCGGCCATGATGACCGGCACGATCTTGATGCTCATCTTTATCTGCCTTTCGATGTCTTGCCGGGGCGTTTCCGTCCCGGCCGGAGTCTGAGCCGCTTCTGGCCGCATGCGCTGATCAACGCGGGTGCGGCGGTTTTGTTACACGTTTGGGCCGATGTTCCAACCCCGGCGATGGGGATCCGGGGCCAACAACGCGGATGCATTGGCCGTCGCGCACCGCTATGCTGGTTGTACGGCCGACATATCCGCATGCTGGTCTGCCATAGCAAGAAGAGAGAGCATCCTTGTCCGAGATCCGCCCGCTGTTTTCTATCCCGACCGCCCCGCTCATTCCGATCATCGGCAGGCCAGAAGGCTTCCCGATCCACCGCATTTTCTGCGTCGGGCGTAACTATGCCGCCCATGCAGCCGAACTTGGCAATACGGTCGACCGCGTTGCACCTTTCTATTTCACCAAGCCACCGACGGGTCTTGTGCTTGAGGGTGGTTCGATCGCCTATCCGCCGGGCACGCAGGACTATCATCATGAAATCGAGCTGGTGATCGCGATCGGCTCGCCGGCTTTTCAGGTGTCCACCGAGGATGCGCTCAAGGCCGTGTTCGGTTATGCGGTCGGTCTCGACATGACGCGACGTGATCTGCAGAACGCCATGAAAGAAAAGCAGCGTCCCTGGGACATCTCCAAGGCTTTCGAGGAATCTGCCGTGATCGGCGCGATCACTCCTTCATCCGATTTCCAGCCGCAGGCGCAGCGGATCTCGCTCGAGGTCAATGATGCACTTCGCCAGGAAGGCCATCTGAACGAGATGGTCTGGTCGGTGCCGGAGATGATCAGCCATCTTTCGCGCTATTATCATCTGACCCCCGGCGACCTGATATTCACCGGTACGCCGTCTGGCGTCGGCGCATTGCAGCCTGGCGATCGCCTCTTGGGTGCCGTGGACGGGCTTTCACCGATCACAGTTACGATCGGACCGGCCGCCTGAGATGGTTATCGCAGACGCGGAGCAGGGACCGGTCGAAACCGTGGCGTTGGTGCTGGGGCGCAATTGTGGAACCTGTTCGCTCTGCTGCATCCTCCCCGATATTGCCGAGTTCGACAAACCCGCAAACCAGCCCTGCCGCCACTGTGTCGCCGGTGGCGGCTGCGACGCCTACGACGCGCGGCCCGCCACCTGTCGGGACTTTTATTGCCTTTGGCGCACGGAGGCGGCGCTCGCACCGGAATGGGAACCGCAGATCAGTCGTATGATGCTGTATCGGCAGGGGCCGCAGCTGACGGTGCTGGTCGAGCCAGAGGCGGGTTCGATCTGGCGGGAGACGCCGTACCTGGAGTGGCTTGAAGCCCAGGCACGGGTGCTCAAGGCACAGGGCGGTTATGTGGTGGTCTATGCGGGGGAAGCGGTTTCGGTGGTGAAGGGTGAGGAGTGATGATTCGCACTTCTTGCTTTGCCGGACCGGTGAAACTGAAAAGGGCTCGCCGTTTCCGGCAAGCCCTTGAAAGAATTCGAATGGTGGGCGTGACAGGGATTGAACCTGTGACCCCTACGATGTCAACGTAGTGCTCTCCCGCTGAGCTACACGCCCA
>JAIXSF010000428.1 GCA_027484835.1 Rhizobiaceae bacterium
CTCTTCCGATCTGACCTGATCGACATCGATATCCCGAACCGCACGATCAACCTCGTCGTCGATCCGGCTGAGCTGGAACGTCGCCGCGCCGAACAGGACAAGCTAGGCTGGTTCCCGGCCGAAAAGCGCAAGCGCAACGTCACGACCGCGCTCAAGGCCTATGCAGCCTTCGCCGCCTCTGCCGATAAGGGCGCCGTTCGCCAGCTGCCGGAATAACGGCTCCGCATTTTGCAACCCGCCGGCCAGGCCGGCGGGTTCTCCGTTAACCACTGCTTAACGTTAAACTTTCGCAAATTCGGTTGTTTGGATATGTCACCGGGATACCCTGGAGACGGTTCATGACAACGAGCAGCATTCCCCCCGCAAGCGAAAGACTGCTCTTTCTCGACGGTTGGCGGGGTCTCGCCATCCTCGCCGTCTTGGTCGGTCATTTCTTTCCGGTGCAGGGCATGGATATCGGCTCGTTTGGGGTCGAGCTTTTCTTTGTGCTGTCGGGCCGGCTGATGGCCGAAATCCTGTTTGTTCGCAAACTGGATGCCGTAGAGTTCATCCGGCGCCGCTTTTCCCGCATCTATCCGGCCCTTCTGGTCTTCGTCGCATGCGTCAGTATCCCGGCCATGCTGAGCGTCGAGCTGATGGACACGCGCACGCCGCTGGCTCAGGTGCATGACATCATCGCCGCCCTGACCTTCACCATGAATTACGTCGAGCTCTTCTTTGCCCAGGGGCTGGTCTTCGGCCACACCTGGTCGCTGGCCGTCGAAGAACACAGCTATCTCGTCCTGCTGGTGCTCGCCTGGTTCACCCGCCGCAATGCGCGGATTGCGATGTATTGCATGGTGGGCGCCGCGATCCTGTGCGTGGCGAACGGAGTGATTTCCAGCCTGTATTTCGGCCAGCGCGAAGAAATGGCCTATTGGCGCACGGATGTCCGGATCGCCTCCATCCTGATCTCCGCATCGATTTATCTTGTCATTCGCGAGTTTGACCTACAGCGCTTCATGCATCCCGCAGTCACCCTGCTGGCTTTGCCCATTGCCCTGATCCTGTTCACGGATGATGCGCCGGGCTTTGTAAAGTTCGGAGTGGTGACGCTGCTTCTATCCTGGTGCGTCAACGCACTCGACGTCGCCCCGCAGCGGTTCAGGGATGCGCTGTCGTTCAGGCCATTGGTGTCGGTCGGGCTCATCAGCTATTCCCTCTATCTGTGGCAACAGCCATTCTATGCGGCCGCCGGCCCCTTCCGGGAAAAGGGTGTGATCTACGTCGTCGTGCTCGTGATCGCTGCTTTCTGCTGCGCAATCGGCAGCTATCTGCTCATCGAAGGTCCGGCCCGCCGGTTCATCAACGGCATCGATTTTCGAAGGCGGTTCAGACATCCTTCCGCTGGCACCGTCGAGTGGTTCGGCCCGGAGCCTGCACGACACTGAGCGCCATCGACCCGAATTCCGAGATCTGAGGAGCCAAGATGACCGTCCCGTTTAGCCTTGTCGGCATCGACCACGTCGTGTTCATCGTCGACGACATGGATAAGGCGCTCCGCTTCTATCACGACGTGCTCGGCTGCCGCCCTGGCTACACTTACCCCGCGCTCGGCATGGAGCAGGTCTGGTGCGGTAGTGCGCTGATCGTGCTCTGGGACATCACTCATCCCGGCGGCCTGAAAGCTGCCCCGCCCGTCGCAGGTGGCCGCAACGTCGACCATGTCTGTATCGCAACCGGCCCCTTCGATCATGACGAACTGCGCGCCCATCTCGCCCGCCACGGCGTTGCCATAGAGCGCGAAGCCATGCATGGCGGCGCCCGCGGCATGGGCCATTCCTTCTACGTCAAGGACCCCTTCGGCAACACGATCGAGATCAAGGGCCCGGCCGAGTACCCGGACGGGCGTGGCTGACGCCATGCCTCAGTCCCGGTAAGACGGATCTTCCTTGTCCAGACACGACTTCAGATAGGCGAAATGCTTCTCCGCCATGCCCCGATAGGGGATCCAGCCGTCCGACGTGCCTTGCGCGATCTCGTCCGACAGCACCGCCAGCGGCTGGCCGGTCGACAGCGCCAGCACCATCGTCTGCGCCGCCTTCTCGAAGAAATAGAGGTCCTCGAAGGCATCCGCCACCGTCTCGCCGGCAACCGACACGCCGTGATTGCCCATGACCAGCACCGCCTTGCCGCGGATCATCTCTGCCAGCCGCTCGCCTTCCTCTGCCGCGTCGGCGATACCCCCGAAGTCGAGGTCGTAGCCGATCCGTCCGAAGAAGCGCGCCGTGTTGTTGTCGAGCGGCAGAAGCGTCGGGTCCTTGAGGCAGGAGAGCGCGACCGCATAGGGTGAATGGCAATGCAGGATCACGCGCGCCTCCGGTAGCATCCGGTGCAGCGTGCCATGCACGGTCCAGGCGGAGGGATCGGGCGCATTCGGCCGGTTCATCACGTCTGGATCGTCGGCATCGAGCAGCAAAAGGTCGCTCGCCTTCACCGTCGCGAAATGCTGCCAGCGCGGATTGAGCAGAAACTTCCGCCCGTTGGCGGAAACGGCCGCGCTGAAATGATTACCGACCGACTCGCTCCAGCCGAAGCGGTGGCAGAGCCTGAAGGCAGCGGCGAGGTCCTGACGCAGCGCAGTCAGCGCTGCATCGTCGAGCATGTCGTTTCCGGAAGCCGCGATATTCATGCCTTGAACCGTCCTTCCGTCGTCAGTGCGCGGTAGGTCGAGCGCATCTCTTCGCGATCGGCATAGCAGCCGCGCAGATAGCGGTCGCCGCTGGTTGCCGAATAGGCCATGCGCCCATGCACGATGCGGTGGTTGTCGAAGACCATGCATTCGCCCGCCTTCATCAGGAAGCGCATCATGAACTTGTCGTCCTGCAGCATTTTGCCGAACCGGCAGAAGGCCGGATAGTAATCATCGAGCACGGTTTGCGGCAGGTCGAAGAGATCCGCCATGTGCTGGCTGATCGTCAGACCCGAGACCTCGCCATGTTTGTCGAGCTCGATGACCCTTTGCCGCGAGCGCATGTCGTAAGTGTCGTGCTCGCAGAAGAAGGGAATGTCGATTTCCGACAGCAGCTTGAACCCCTCCGGATCGATCTCCCGGAAGGCGTTCGCGACAGCCACGCCGTCCGAATAGATGCTCATGCCGCCCTCAACCGTGTTGGCCCGGCAATGCAGGAACTGGATGCCCGGCGCATGCTCCTCCGCCGGTGTATCGGTATGCAGCTCCAGCGCCTTGGCGGTATAGGCCGTGTTGGTCGGGTTGATATGCGTCTTCACGTCGAAATATTCGCCGAAGAAGGTCGGCCGCACCTGGCCCATCAGCTTGACGGTCTCGGTCAGCCCTTCGTTGCTGTCGGGCATATCGGTCACGATCGTCAGCCCCTCGACGATCATGGCCTTCAACC
>JAIXSF010000307.1 GCA_027484835.1 Rhizobiaceae bacterium
AAACCGCTTCTGAAGGCCTTTGTCTGTCCCTCGTACTCAGGCGAAAGGGACGCTTCGCTCTTCGCCCTTGCGCCTTCCGTGCGAGCGCCAAGTGAGGCCTTACGCGGCTCCGGGGTTCACCACTCGACCGGAGCACTCGACCAAACCACACGACTAACTCGTGTGGTTTGGTAACGGCATATTACCGTGTGTTCACACGGTGGTTTTGATCTTAACCTGCGTGCATTCACATGTTAGTTTCGCATCGATGTTATGATCTTAACGACGATATGGCTTTACCGATTGAGCACTCGTTGGACTGCTAGGGGGCGGGGTGCACTGTTAGACTGGAAGTGGATCGTGAAATGGCAATCTGCATATCGCTGGTAAGCGGCAAGGGCGGCGCGGGGAAGACAACCGCCGTTATCCTGATCGCTGGGGAATATGCGCTTCATGGTAAGCAAGTGCTTTTAATTGATGCGGACGGACGACAAAACCTGAATGAGTGGTGGTCCCGCTCCGAGGCGAAAGACAACAGGCCAGACGGCATTGAGCTTCGCACGGCGGTAACCAACGCATCACTGCAGCATATTCTGGAGAACGAAACCGTCGGGTTTGACGTCGTGTTAATCGACTCACCCGGTCAAGACACCGTGCTACGAGACACGATCATCGCCGGCTCGCACATCGTTATGACGCCGATCCAACCAAATCAGGACGAGATCCTTGCAGCTGGCCAGGCCGCAATGGACGTAGCTGACGCCTGCGATCGGACCGGACGAAACATTCCTCACCTCAACTTCAGGACCCGGATCAATCTCCCCGGCCGCTCACTGGAAGCTTACCGCCTAATCCGCCCCTTCATCGCAAACCTGCAGGAGCAGGGATATGATTCACACCTCCTCGACACCGAGCTTTATGAGCGAAACCCGTATCGCGACATCAGACTTGGATATGGGACACTGCAAATGCTGGAGCTCAGCGACTCTGTCAAAAAGGCCCGGAGTGAGGTTATGGCCATGATGCAAGAAATTGAACGTTTCCTGCCAAACGAGCAAAAGAGGGCGCAAAATGGCTAAAGGGACTTCAAGTATATCTGATTTTCCCGTTGCACCGCGACGGTCGCGGGGGAATGTGCCCAATCCAATGTCGCAACCGGCCATAGACCATGAAGCAGAAAATGTGGTGCCCAGCGATCATCTGGACCAAGTCGCTTTAGGAGAAGCTGCCGCTAAGGTTCCTGACGTTCAGATGCCACCAAGGTCGAGTTTGATCCTGCCATCACCGGAGGCTCGCCGGGAGAGAGCGACGAACAAATCGTTGGAGCGTGAGGCGTCCAGAATACGACTGCAGGAGCTGAAGCAGAACAAAGCGCGGGAGAGCAAACACTTCGTCAACTGCCCCCTTGATTACGACACCAAGAAGCGTCTGGAGCGAGCAGCCTCTGACAACGACTTGAAAATGACGGTAATCGTCAAGGCCGCGATCGACCAGTTCCTGAAGGATAATGGTTATTGATCCTCGACCTTCGATTTCTGGCGGGGGTAGCGGTAGGCACAACGCTTGGATTTTTGATCAACCCTGAAGCGGCGGAGAAGGTCGGGATCGATACTCGCGCCATAGAGAGAACTTTACCCAGTTTCGCCGCCTCTCCACCGGAGCCTTTCAAGCAAACAGACTGGCCAACGGACGATCGCGCCAAACGTGAACTGTTCCGGTTTGCAATGTGGGATTTCGAGGCATACGGACCAAGGTCTGAGCTCCGAATCACAAGATGCATCAGCATCGACCAGCTCTCCGTGGCATGCGAAATGCGCGTGAAGTTGAGTTGGGTCACCGAAGAGAGGACCCTCGAAGGCGTCTTTCAATCCAATGCCCACGGCTGGAATCTGATTGCTGCGAAAGCGGTCAATAGGAATACGCGCGGTCAATCTTAAGCATGACGGACAACGCGCCTCTGAGTTGCACATTTCGCATCCAAGAGATCCATGCCCACGTCATTCCCCCCAATTTTGTGAGGGTTTTGTAACTGGTGCGAAGGATGACAGTGCCTTAATGGCACGATATGGTGCGTGATATCTGCCACAGGCGGATTTGGGGACTGAGGGAATGCCTACGGTGCGGAATCTATCCGACTATATCAAATCGAGGGAACTGGTTGAGACCACAGATCCAGATTTCCAGAGACCCCTGTACCGCAAGGAGGGATTCGACGGCATAGTCAGCTTCGGCGAGATTGACGCAAAACTTTCCGCATTCCTCTTGGACGAACGCGCGAAAACTGGTCTGACCCAGAGCGATTTCGCGACCCTGGCTGGTCTCGCTCGAGTGGTCTATAGCCGCTACGAACTGAATATTTCGCGACTGACCGTCTCTCGGATGATCCACCTTTCCGAGCTCCTCGGGTTTCTGCCGATGCAGATGGTTCATGCCGCTGCACCTCATCTCTACGGAAAAAATCCTGAAGAGGCCGACGATCGGGTTGAACTCTTCAGACTCATTCATGACCTTCCCCACGACACCATACGCAGTTTGATCGGTATAGTTGGCCAACTGACGCCTAAGGATGTCCTTGAAGCTCGGCAGAAAGCGGAAGCGGAGGCCGAAGCCCAAGCTGAGGCTGAACGACAACGACTGGCTAGAAAAGCGGCGAGAGTCAGCAGGAAAGGCCGTCCTCCGGGCCGGCCACCAGGTCGCAAATCATCCAAGGTCGAAACCCCGACAGACGATTGAAGAACAGAAAACGGCCGTCAAGTGATGGCCATCTAGGAACGCGCCATCCCTCTTCGCTGTGGGCTATTCGATCGAGCCCACAACTTGGTACGTCGGCACTCCCCCTCACCCCGTTTTCCGGTCGCTGTTCGCATTTGCACGCATCAGCGACATCAGCATCGGTCCCAGCCCAAACTCCCCTACCCTCGCTCGGCGCGTGAGATCGCGGAGATATCCACCTGCCGAGTTTATATGCCCTGCCCTCTCCAAGATTGCGGCCATAGCAACCGCGGCATTCTCAGGACCCATAACCTCGCAAGCCTCCTGGTAAGCCGACGGGCTGACGCCGAGCATTGATCGAACCACCACAGCGGCACCCATCAGTTCACGCCAATGGGAGATCGTGCCCCCGGGCCCGTAGTCCGAAATCTGCGGGCAGGCTTTCAAGACCATGGAAAGCGGGAACGCCTTCATCTGTTCCGGCTTTGCCAACGGCTGATTAACCGCTTTAGGTGCTATTTCCAGCTCGACGGCTCCGCCCTGCTCTTTTCCAGAGCTAGGTTCAAGTTCATAGATGGATTCGGGTTTTGAATTCTGTATGTGGCAGCCATTTTGA
>JAIXSF010000140.1 GCA_027484835.1 Rhizobiaceae bacterium
CCGGTGGCGTGATCACTCGGACGGCTGGCTCCATCTACGATCGCCACCTCGACCGTATCGACCATCATGCGTTTTTGATTCTTATAGAGCCAGTCCGGCAACACCAACGCCGAAGCCATCATCTTCATTTTGAGTTCCTCAAGGCGGCTCGTATCGCCGTAGGATGCGAGCGAGCGCTTGAGGTCGAGGATGTAGGCTGTGTGCCTGGCGCGGTTCACGACGATGAGGTCCGGCGTATAGCTGCCCTTTGCCGGTGACTCGCAATCGAGTTTGATACCGTCGAGGCTTGACCAATTATTGCCGGACACCGCTTCAAGTGCTGCTTTGACCAGCGGCAGTTTGAGCGATTGCGTCAGCACCAGGACATTCGGGTTCGCTCTCGCTACCCGCTCGAACGCGTATTCGAGAAGCTTGCCCTCCCTGAACGACACTGCCCGGACCAGCGAGGCGATGTTAACATAATGGCCGAGGATTTCGTCTTCCGCAGGTTCGCCGTCCGCGATCGCGGTGATGGCGCGGTCGATCAGTACATCCAGATCGGCCTCAACGTCGGCGAAGCGGACGAGGTGGCGATGTCGGCGCAGCACGGCGGGTTCACGGATCGGCGCGGCAGCCACATTGCGGCCAAAGCCGAACGGGCGCGGGCGGGAGCCTAAGCTACCGAAGCCGGTATCGGCGCTGCCCATGAGTTTGGTGGTCGAACGGAGAACTTCCCCCATGGGGGTCGAGGAGGTAAACGTGGTCATAGCCCGATTCCTTTCGCAAGAAGGCTTGAGGGTCAGGCCCTTGTCGATGTTGGCGCATCGGCTTGGGCCGCTTGTTCCGGGGATCGGAACGTCCATAACCTGGCAGGACCCGAGATCGGGCTCAAGGACCCCAACTGCTAAAACGAGAACGAAGCCGGTACAAGGTTAACGGCGGGCTCACGACCTCCTGCGAGACGCCCCTGCCCGTCTGCGAATGCAGGTGGCTTTGTTCGCTTTCAGCCGATCAGGCACCCAAACAAAAAAAGGGCCGACAAGCGGCCCCAGGGAGGTTTGGGGGAAGGCAATGTTGCCGCCTTCCCGATCTCGATGCCGGTCACATCGACATCACAGACAAGGCCACCTCGTCGAGATCTTCCTTTTCGACGTCAGCTTCGTCCTCAAAGCCGACCTCGACCTCGATCAGTTCAGAGGTATCGAGCGGCGGAACCGCCTCTAGCCTCTGACGGCCTTCGACATCGTCATTGCCGTCGACAGCGTCCGTAACGTCGGGGCCGGTCAGCTTTGCTTTCCGATCCTTCGAGATCACCCAGGAGAGGACCGGCATGGCTTCGGTCTCGAGCCACTTGCGCAAGTCGACCATTTTCGGCCAGCGCTCCTTGTCGGAAAGTCGCGTCAGCACGGCATCGACCCGCGCCCATTGGCTTCCATTCGGGAACATCACCAGGCTCATGTGCTCGGTCCTCGCCTCAGACGAGCCGACGAACTGCGTCAGATTGCGAAGCTCGTTTCGAGCGGTACCTGCCGAAAGCATGAGTGCATCCTGCAGCTTCTCTTTATAGAGCCGCTTGCCCTTCAAAGCCGCATCCATGATCCCGACGATCGCCTGAAGCCGGGCGAGGAACAGCTTCTGCCCCTCACGGGATTTGAGAGCAATCAGCGCCTGAAGCCCACTGACACCGCCGATGTCATATGGATTGACGCGCGGCGTCTCCTGGCCGTCCGACAGGATGGCCTTGGCATCAGAGACCCGGACCTGACCGTGCTCTTCGGCATGGCTCAGTACCTCGCGGATTTTTTCCGGCTCCGCATGAGCGATCGTAAACAGGACGGTCGAGCTGACATTGAGATCAATCATCTCGTCGCGGAACGGCTCGAGGTTCCGCGAGACGGCCATGAAGCCGGTCGCCGTGCGCGGGGCAATCCCGCAACGGCTGTGCACCCATTTGGCGAACGTCGGGCCCTCCAGCACATCAGCGGCTTCATTGAGACTGTCGCCGATCAGGAAGGTCTGCTCGGTCGAGCGGCGACCGAGCTCGAAGATGCGCTCGGCTTTGGGCTCGAGCAGGCTCTGAAGCTCGGGGGCGATCCCGAGCTTCTCATATGTGTGGGCGGGGGTGGTGGGGGCCTTGGGCTTGGTCTTCGCGTTCATCTAACTCTCCATTTACGCGTTACAATCATCCGACACACAAAGGCATCGGACGAAGCTATTATCGCCAGGATCATCGAATACTGCAAATCTCACCCAAAATCCCACCAAGCAAAAAGCATGTAAACATACCCAAACTCGCACCCACAAATCCCACAACTACTACTAACCAAATCTTTCGTTAACCATACTAATCGACCGCTCAGACAATCATGATTCCATTTTTTGCGTCATTACATAACTTACCAAACAGAGACACGTACATTTTCGCAGCCTGGCCTACCTCCTGCTCGCTCGACGGCCGCCTCGTGTGGGTAGGCAAAAAGCATTTTTTCCAAGCAGAGGCTGCTCGAAGTATTTTCTAGATCACCCAAGGTTCAGCCGCCAAGGGCTGTGGCGACGGTTAGAATGGCTCGCTTCGAGCCTCACAAGTCATCGCACGTCTGATCAAAGTGCACGCATGTCGAGACAAATTGCGGATCAGCGATTCCGAACTCTGGAGATCCGATTCAGAACAGTGGAACAGCGTTTCTACAAACGCCGTTTGCGCTGGTCCGGATATTGCGCCACGCCTCGCCTCGCCGACCAGTTCAGCCAGACTTATCGAAGTGATCGAACTGTGGACACTAACAGCGTTGGCCTCCGGTCGCTCCCATGATTCATCAGCGCTTAAACTCTCGCCGATACCCGTGATGATTGACGCATTCGTTCCGCTTGGGGATCAGGAGTTCCGATGAGTAAAAAAAGCCGTGTTGCCGCCGACCGGGCCGAGGCCTTGGAGTCCGCGCTCAGAACCATCGCGGCGATCGACCAAACCGCTCCAATGGCGCTCCTCGACATCGGGATTGCGCTTTCGGAAGTTTTTGACGAGAAGCCTTCATCGAAGGTGGTGTCGTCAATCGTAGAACGAACCGGTATCAAACGGTCCGTTATAGAGCGGGCTTTGTACGCCGAGTTCGTCCTTACTCCTCATCGCCAGAACTTGGAACGCTTGGGCGTGTCCGCGGAAGTGGTCGCCGCTCTGGCTGAAGGGGAGGAGCAGGACGTTGACCGCGGCGCGCAGGCACTTCAAACCTACCCTGGGATCTCTCTGTCCGACCTGCAGATCCTGATGAACTGGAGCGTCGAACTACGCGCCTATCAAGCGCCGCACCATGCCCTGCTACGTTTCGATATGGGGAGCATGGAGGAGCTGGCAGTCATGAAGACACGCAGCGGGTTTCGTATCTTCCGGGAGATGCTCAGCCGCATTATTCATTTGATCGACCGCCTCGAAGAGGTCGGCTTTAACCACGACGAATCCGGGGCCATCCGGAGCCAATTGCATATCGGCCGAGAGCACCTGGAGACGATGATCGGCAACCTGATCCTGCTGCCCCATCCGCTCGCCTCAAGCCCTAGCCAGATGTTCCCGGCATGGCCGCCCCAAACGTCTCCGTGGAACCGACTTCTTGATAGTCTAGGGGAGCTCCATGATGTCAGTGAGAGCTCTATGCCGGACGTCGTCAAAGTGCGCGCGATGATGCAGCAGCTTCTGGGGTCGCCGCAGCAGCCTTGATCCTGCCGGTAGAACCAGAGCGCACAAGTCGTCTTGATCTACAGACAAGGTATCCTGCCGGTATCTCACATCGAGACAAATTGCGCATCAGCGATTCCGCACTCTGGATATTCGATTCAGAACATTGGAACGGCGTTTCCGCAAACGCCGTTTACAAGGATTGAGGCATCTCAATCTGCCGCACATTGCCCGCAACCTGTCTCAAATTGCGCATTGCTGATTCAGGGTTGAGGATTTCCGATTCATAAACCGGGATTTTCGATTCAGCGGCGTGCGAGGTTGTTGCACTGGTGCCGGTCTGCCATGCAGTCGACGTGTTGGAGTAAGAGGACTGCATGCCACGCAAATCGGAGGAGATCCGCAATCGCGAACAGCGCGAGCGTCAGCAGCGACTGCGCGATGCCGACAGGAAGGCAAAGCGGCCCAATCGCGACGATGTCGCCCGCACAGCCCTCTTCATGATCGTTTCTGCGATGGCAGCACGTCGCGCGGAAGCGGAACTCGAAGAGCTGCAGGATCGCGTGGTCGCTCTGCTGGTACGCCAGGGCTTCGACGAGCGAGCATCGGATGCCGTATTCGATGAGCTAGCTGACAAGTACCGCACAGGCGAGTGGCCGTTTCGTCGGAAGGTTCACCTGGGCGAGGCAGACGGTGACGAGCCTGAGGATTGATCAGGTTCTCGCCTGCCTTTAATCGGTGCCTGCTGGATGCGCTATCGCGCATCGCCTGTCACAAACCCCGTTTGCAAGATCTGACACGTTCCCCCCGTTACTTCATAAAACGGCGTTTGATTCAGAATCGGATTTCCGGAGAGGGAAGCGCGCGCGCCGAAGCCGGATCTCGAATGCTAAAATTTGAAGGAATCGATCTGGGTTTCGTTCAACATGATCGAGTTACGTCGGACAAAAGGTTAATGCCATCATTGACCGACATCGCTGCGCTGGCGATAAACGCGCCAGCTACGGTAAGCGCCGTAGCCGGAATGCGCCTCAATGGAACCCACTTGCAAGGGTGAAGTTGAGTAAATGAGATAGATGATCGACACCGTCTGGGACAGACCCTGCAAGAAGAACTCCCGGCGCCACTCCTCAACCCGTAGTGAGGTAGCGGTGAACCTTTGGAAAGTATGTGCGCCGCCGCGGTATCGGGCAACGACCGGCAGCAATCTAAATTGAGAGATCGAAGCAGCCTGCATCACCTGACTCCGTGTGGTGAGCTTTCTAGCAGGTACGACAAGGTCGGATCGAGGGGCGAGCGGACGCCTGAGGGATCCTAAGTGGCAAGCGCATTCCTTCAAATCCACTCAGGACCCGAAGGACAGTTCCGTGCATACACCGTTTCAGAAGATCCATTCCCTCTGGACGCAGCAGACCCGCAATCCCTGCTATGTTGCAAGGGATATCTACGAACGGGTCCTCTCAGGGCAATCCGTCGTCGTGTCGATTTCCGGCGTGACGGCCAACGAGGGCACCTATGCCATCCGCAAGGTGCGCTACGGCATCCTCACCAGCAAGGCTTCTTCCCCGCTGAAGGCCGGAAGCGCCGTTCGAGCAACAGGCGCATAGCGTCCCCAGACACGCAGAAGCGCGGCAATAATTGCCACGATCCTGACCGTTGCTGATCCCCTGACTACAACAGCCAAACCGGACGTTTCGTCCGATACGCGCCCTTTTCAGGTCATGACGACCTGGTTCCGGCCGGGGCTCTCATGCCGTCCCGACCAGGCTAAGCATGTCTCTCACGCGCAATCTGTTTATGAATGAGCACCCAATGACGAAGAAAGTTTTGTTCTACGCCCGCTACTCGACCGACCGCCAGAATGAGGTTTCGATTGAGACCCAGACGGAACTCGGCAAGAAGTTTGTTGCCGATAGGGACTGGAAGCTGGTCGCGACCTACTCCGACTCCGCAATCAGCGGAACATCGTTCAACTCTCGCCCCGGCATCCAACAGCTCTTGGCGCACGTGAAGCGGGAACAGATCGATGTGGTGCTCTGCGTCAACGTCGACCGCCTGTCGCGGGATGTCGAGCACACCTCGAAGATCCTCAAGGATCTCAATTACCACGACTGCGCGATCTGGACCGTCGAAGCCGGCCGGGCGGTCACCGATATGGAACTGCACATGCGCTCCACGATGAGCCATGAACTCGTCGAGCAGGGCCGGACACGCACGCGCGAGGGAATGAAGACGGCCGTTCGCAAGGGGAAGGCAACCACTTGCCTCTCCTACGGCTACAAGCTTTCCCAGCAGCGCAATGCCAATGGCGATCGCATCAAGGGTCTGAGGGAGATCGACCCGGTCAAGGCCGAGATCGTGCGCGGGATCTTCAAGGACTATGTCAACGGCGTCTCACCGGCCGCGATTGCAAAGAAGCTGAACGACCTGGGAATCCCGGGTGCACGCACCAAATACTGGCGCGACACCACCATCCGGGGCAGCGTCACCGACGGGACCGGCATCCTGAACAATGCCCTCTACGTTGGGAAAGTCGTCTGGAACAAACAGAAGTTCCGCAAGGACCCGACGACAGAACGGCGAACCTCGCGTGCAAACGACAGGGAAGATTGGATGTTTGTAGACAGGCCTGACCTGCGCATCATTTCGGATGAGCTGTGGGAACGGGCAAAGCAACGTCAGGCCGAAAGCCGCGAAGAGTTTGACCGGCATTCGACGAACCGTCTCAACGCGACGCACCGTCCGGAGTATCTCCTCAGCCGGATGCTGCAATGTGCCGAATGCGGCGGGCCCTACGCGATCAGCGGAAAGGATCGCTATAGCTGCACCAACCGCAAGAAGCGCCTGCCGATCGATGAGCTTGATGGGGAATGCTGCACCAACAGCAAGACGATCACCCGCCATGAACTGGAAGAGCGCGTCCTCAACTGCTTGCCCGTCGCGTTTTATTCGGTCGACATCTTCGACCGGATTTCGAAGAAGATGATCGCCCACGAGGTAAGCAAACTGAAGAGCGGACCCTCCCGCAAAGGCCAATTGGAGACTGAGCTCGCGAAGATCAAGGCGACACAGACGAGCCTTATGCAGCAGATTCAGGATCGGCATACCGAAGGCCGGCCGCGGCTTGCTATCCTCGACGACCAACTCGACGAACTCGAGGTTAAGCGCGAACAGCTCGCCCGAGAACTCGCGACAGTCGAGGAACCCGGTGAGGATTTTCAGGAGAAGATCGAGAAGCTGAAGGCGCAGTTTAACCCGGCAAACATCGGGATTGGGATCCGCAAGCTCATCTTCCTCGCACGCAACAACGCCGATGAAGTGGTGAAGCAGCGGCTGATGCCGATCGTGCGTGACCTCATCCAAACCGTCGTCATCGGCAAGACGCCTGGCCACCAGCCGGCAAGCCTGCAGGTGCATGGCGACATCGCACACATTATGGCATCGATGGACGTGATCGACGTGCTGCAGCAGCAATTCTTCGCTGCCGCTCAGAATGATCTGATGACGCGCCTGGCAGCCGGTGAGATCGATACGGAGGTCAAAAAGAACAAGCTCATCGAGGCTTATATCGATGAACTCTCACGCAAATTGCCGGAATGGGAGAATTTGCAAGTTTCGGTGGTTGCGGGGGCAGGATTTGAACCTGCGGCCTTCAGGTTATGAGCCTGACGAGCTACCGGGCTGCTCCACCCCGCGTCACCAGCGTAAATCCCGAAGG
>JAIXSF010000401.1 GCA_027484835.1 Rhizobiaceae bacterium
AAATCGAAAAGGCCCATCCGGACATCTACAATATCCTGCTGCAGGTCATGGACCATGGCCAGCTTACGGACCACAACGGCAAGAAGATCGACTTCCGCAACGTCATCCTGATCATGACGACCAATGCCGGCGCATCGGAAATGGCGAAGTCGGCCATCGGCTTCGGTTCGTCCAAGCGCACCGGCGAAGACGAAGAGGCGCTGAACCGCCTGTTCACGCCGGAATTCCGCAACCGCCTCGATGCAACGATCCCGTTTGCGCCGCTGCCGACGGACGTCATTCATCAGGTCGTGCAGAAGTTCGTGATGCAGTTGGAAGCGCAGCTTTCGGAACGCAACGTCACCTTCGACCTGTCGGAGCCCGCGATCGCCTGGTTGGCGAAGAACGGTTACGACGAGAAGATGGGCGCCCGTCCGCTGGCCCGCGTCATCCAGGAGCACATCAAGAAGCCTCTCGCCAACGAGATCCTCTTCGGCAAGCTGAAGAAGGGCGGCGTCGTCAAGGTCGGTACCAAGACCGACGAAGCCGGCGCAGAGGTCCTCGATCTCGAAGCTCTCTCGGAAGTGGCACCCGTCAAGCCCAAGCCGGAGGTCGAGGTCGTCTCGGCAAAGCCGGCCAAGGCAAAGCGCAAGCCCTCACCGAAGGCTGCCGCGATTGCGGACGAAGGCGATGTGGCCGTGATCGATGAGGCACCGAAGCCGGTGAAGCGTTCGGCGGTGCCGAAGGTGCCGAAGAAGAAGTAAGCGCAGACTTTGAAACACATCCGTGCCGGGCGTTGAGCCCGGCACTTTCTTTTTGCCGATCCGGAATTTCAAATGTCTTCGGCTCCTTCCGATATTTCTCAGATGCGGTGGTTCGTCACCGGCATGCGTGGCCTGTTTAGCCTGCCTGCCATCATCCTCATGATTTCCTTCGTTGGGTTCTCTGCCTTTGCGCTCGAATCCGGCGTCAGCCGCACGGAAGCGATGTTCATGACCGCTTCGGTCTGGGCGCTGCCGGCCAAGATGATCCTGATCGGCTCGATGACTAGCGGCGCCAATCTGCTCGGCATCTTCCTGGCGGTTTCGCTCTCATCGATCCGGATGATGCCGATGGTCGCATCGCTGGTGCCTGAAATGCGCACGGAACGAACGCCCACCTGGTTGCTGCTGCTGTTATCGCATTTCGTCGCGATCACGGCCTGGGTCTTCGCCATGGGGAGCTTCAAGGACGTTCCCCGCGAGGGCCGCATCTCCTATTTCGCCGGGTTCGGAATCACTCTGGTGACCATCAACACCATTCTGGTCGGCATCTGTTACGGTCTGGTCGAAGCTTTCCCGCCGGTTGTTGCAGCGCTCCTCTTCTTCCTGACGCCCGTCTATTTCATCGCCTCGATCTGGTCGACGGGCCGGCAGTCCGTGGTCAAGGTAGCCTTTGTGGTCGGGGTCATCTCTGGGCCCTTGCTCGCCGTGCTGGTCCCAGGCTTCGACATTCTGATCGCCGGTCTGGGCGGCGGAACGCTCGCCTACCTTTTCGACCGTTACGTGATCAGGAAGGGCGGTAAGTCCGCGGACGTGTCGGTCACCCATGGCCCGGCGCCATCCGAGGAGGTGATCTGATGCAGGAGTACTGGCCCTATATCGTAATCATTGTTGCCGGGTGGCTCGCCACGGACATCTGGCGCTGGATGGGCGTCATCGCCGGCAACCGCCTTCAGGAAGGGTCCGAGGCCCTGAACTGGGTGAGGGCGGTGGCAACCGCGCTCGTGATGGCTGTCACCGCGAAACTGGTCGTCTTTCCCACGGGGACACTCGAAAGTTCGCCGCTCTGGCTTCGGCTCGCGGCGGCAGGTCTTGGCTTCGCAGCCTTCCTCTGGTCAGGCCAGCGCGTCATTGTCGGAGCTGTCGTTCCGCTGGCGATCCTGGGTGCCGGCCTGCTCTGGCTCTGAACTCAAGGCCGATCACAGGCGCGTGTAATTTCTGGTTTCACCACATTTTGCTCCCTAAATCGGGATTCCGATCAACAGGAGGAAAGCGAAATGTCCAAGGTAGTACGCTTCCGAAAGCTGAAACACGGCGATCCACCCCGGTTCAAGGTTCTGCCGGATGACCTCGAAAGATTGTCGGCCAAGCGCGACAACTGGAGCGCGACCGGCTCCTTTCCCATCATGGTGCTTGTCCTGGTCGGCATCGCCGCGGTGCTGGTCGTCGGCGGCTTCGTCGCCTGACGCAAGCAGCAATTCGTGAAGTGGCGCTCGTCTCAGAACGCCGCCTTGATCTTCTCGGCCTGCGCCTTCAGCATCTCGACATCGGCCATCCCGCCGGCATGTGGTTTCAGCGGCACGCCCTCGTGGCGCGGGATGACATGAAAATGCAGGTGGAAGACGGTCTGCCCTGCAGCCGGCTCGTTGAACTGTGCGATGTAGACGCCGTCGGCCTCGAAGGCCTCCTGGGCGGCATTGGCAAGCTTCTGCACGACCGGCATCAGCTTGGCGAGAACCGCAGGATCGGCGTCGAGCAGGTTGCGCGATCCCTGTTTCGGGATGACCAGCAGATGGCCCGGTGCCTGAGGCATGACGTCCATGAAGGCGAGCGCATCTTCGTCCTCGTAAAGCTTCACCGACGGAATAGTGCCGGCCAGGATCTTGGCGAAGATGTTATCAGGATCATAGGCGGTCATGGATGTCTCCTCGATTGTTGCGGCCACTTAACGGCAAGCGAGGGCCCGCATCAAGTCCACCTGACTGCCTCTCAACCGTCGAATTCCTCGCCCTCGCGGGGCTGGCGCTCGCCCTTGCGGAACGGCGTGTGCTCCCCGAGAAGTTCGCCCATATGGGCCACTTCCCGACGCTCGTGTTCGAGATAGTCGGCAACCGCACCCCGAAGGCCCGGATGGGTGAGAAAATGGGCCGAATGGGTGATGACGGGCTCATAACCGCGGGCCAGCTTGTGTTCGCCCTGTGCGCCCGCCTCGACCCTGGAAAGCCCCTTTGCCAGCGCAAAGTCGATCGCCTGATGATAGCAGACCTCGAAATGCAGGAAGGGATGATCTTCGATGCACCCCCAGTGGCGGCCATAGAGCGCATCTGCGCCGATGAAGTTGATGGCGCCGGCCACATAGCGACCGTTGCGTTTGGCCATGACCAGCAGGATGTCGTCCGCCATGCGCTCGCCGACCAGCGAATAGAACATGCGGGTCAGGTAAGGCCGGCCCCATTTGCGGCTGCCGGTGTCGATGTAGAAGCGGAAAAACTGGTCCCAGATGTCTTCCGTCAGATCGCTGCCCGTCAGCCAGTCCACGCTTAGTCCGTTTTCGAGTGCCGCGCGGCGTTCCTTGCGAAGATTCTTGCGCTTCGATGAGGAGAGCTCGGCGAGAAATGCCTCGTGGTCCGCATAACCACGATTGATGAAGTGGAACTGCTGGTCGGTCCGATGCAGAAAGCCGACTTCCGTAAGGGGAGCTAGCTCACCTTGCGGAAGGAAGGTCACATGGGCTGACGATGTTCCGAGTTCCTGGGACACCTGCTGCAGCCCCTGGGCCAGCAAGCTTTGGACCCGCGTGACGTCTTCCCCCTGCCGGACGAGCAGCCGTTGTCCGGTGGCGGGCGTGAAGGGAATGGAGGCCTGCAGCTTTGGATAATAGCGTCCGCCCGCACGGTGGAAGGCGTCCGCCCAGCCATGGTCGAAGACATATTCGCCCTGGCTGTGGCTTTTCAGATAACAGGGGATGGCACCCACAAGGCGTCCGTCTTCTTCAAGCAGCAGATGGTGTCCCATCCAGCCGGTCTCGGCCGTGGCCGAGCCCGATTCTTCGAGTGCCGAGAGAAAGGCATACGAGGTGAAGGGATTGTAGCCGGCGCCGGTTTTGGTCGCGCCCGACAAGTGCCCCCATTCGGCCGAAGCGATCTCCTTGAAGGAGCGGACTACGCGGATCGTCACCTCGTCTGCCATGGATCTCCCGTCAGGCGATCGCCGGCGACTGGCGCGGGTCGAAGCCTTCGAATGTCATCTGGTCTGCATATTTATAGGTCTGTGCCCGTGCAATTTCATCCCTGACCGTCCAGGTAATTACGGGTGTGCCCTTTTCACGCAGGCCGGCGACGAAGTCATTCGGCAGGTGCGCCACACAATAAGAGGTAAAGTCGAGCCCGAGATCCATGGCTTCCTGATGCGCCTCGATCACCTCAGGCTTGACGCCTTCCGCGGTAAGCCCGACAGGCCAGGGGCACTCGGTGGTCTTCAGGGCGCGCAGGAGATGATAGTCGAAGCTCATCAGCGCGACCTTGCCCTCGTATCCCTCAAGCACTTCGAGCACCGCTTCGACGAATCCGTCGTCGTGTTCGGCATCGATACCCTTGAGCTCGATCACGAGCGGCACCCGGCCCTTGACGAGATCGAGCATCTGGCGAAGCGTCGGGATCTTGTCGGCGGTTCCGCCGATCGACAGCAGCCGCAATTCACCGGCTGTACGCTCGCGTACCTCACCATTCATGTTGCAGAGCCGCTGCAGGTCGTGGTCATGGAAGACCATCGGCACACTGTCGGAAGACAGCTGAATGTCGCATTCAATGGCAAAACCCGCCTCGATGGCACGGCTGAAGGCCGAGAGCGTGTTCTCCCAGATCTGCTTGTTCATGTCGTGGTAGCCGCGATGGGCAACAGGCAGGTCCTTGATCCAGTCGACTTGGCTCACAGGGAGATCTCCAGGATGGCGTCGATCTCGACGGCGGCATTAAGCGGCAGCGAGGCCATGCCGACGGCTGCCCGCGCATGTTTGCCGGCCTCGCCGAGCACATTGGCGATCAGGTTGGATGCGCCGTTGATGACGAGGTGCTGCTCGACGAAACCGGGCGCTGAGGCGACGAAGCCGTTAAGCTTGATGACGCGCGTGATCCGCGACAGATCGCCGGACAGGGCAGCCTTCGCCTGGGCCAGGATGTTGATCGCGCAGAGTTCGGCAGCGCGCTGAGCCTCGGCAAGCGCGACATCGCCGCCGACAAGACCCGTCACCGCCACTTTTCCGCCTTCAATCGGCAACTGGCCGGAGAGGAACAGCAGGTTTCCGCTGATCACATAGGGCACGTAATTGGCGGCTGGGGCTGCGGCTTCAGGCAGGCTGATGCCCAGCGCTGCAAGGCGGCCGTCGATTGTGTCGGACATGGTCGATTCCCGGTCTGTTGATAAAAGTTGAGAAAGTTGTGGCGACGAAAAGCATGTCTCGCTTTTGCCGGATGTGTTCTTATAACATCGGTGACGAGTCCAACAGGAGGGTGTCGATGTTTCCTTTGCGAATGGCGTTTCGCGCGACGATGACGCTCGCGGCCGTGGGCCTCTCCGGGCATGCGGCGTCCGCAGCGACGGTCGGCCTTGTGCCGCATCGAGCCGTCTACGATATCGTGCTGAAGGAGGCATCCGACCGTTCCGGGATCGAGTCCGTGCGCGGGCGCATGGTCTACGAATTCAGCGGTTCGGCCTGCAAGGGCTTCAACACCCAGTTTCGCTTCGTCACCCGTATCGATGTCGGCGATGGTGTTCGGGTCACCGACCAGCGCTCGACCACCTTCGAGGACGTGACGGCGGGCAAGTTCCGCTTCGAGAACAAGTCGTTCACGGACGATCAGCCTGACAAGGACGTCAGCGGCGCCGCGGCCGAAGCAGGTGGCAAGGTCAAGATCGAACTGACCGGCCCGGACAAGCGTGCCCTGGAGCTGGCGGATAGCCGTTTCCCGGCCGAGCACATGCTGGAAGTGATCGCCCGCGCCAGGAAGGGCGAGCAGGTTTTCGAATCGCGCATCTTTGACGGCTCCGAGGATGGCGACCAGACCTTCCTGACGACCACCATCGTCGGTGGTCCGAAGAAATCGAGTGATACGGATCCGGAGGCCAAGGCGCTGGCCCCGCTCGGGACCCAGGACTACTGGCCGGTTTCGATTGCCTATTTCGATGAAAAGACCAAAGGTGACCAGGAGCCGATCTACAGCCAGTCCTTCAAGCTTTACGAGAACGGGGTGACCCGCGACCTGACGCTCGATTACGGCGATTTCGTCCTGGCCGGTAAGCTCACGAAGCTCGAGGTC
>JAIXSF010000027.1 GCA_027484835.1 Rhizobiaceae bacterium
AAGGCCAGAGCCCGGCCATGGCATGGAAAAGCAGCTTGCGGTTCACCCCATGGTCGCCATTGAGCATCACGCGATCGCCAGCGGGAATTACGACATCCCTTTCCTTCAGATGGAAGGCGCTTTCGCAGGTATCGCCGTTGACGCGAACGCAGATCTGGAGATTTTCCAGCCTGAGCGTCCCATCCTCGCTGCGCGCAAGCGTCAGCCGCCCGCTGCCACCCTCGCTGTCGTTCATCGTGGTCAGGGCGGCTCGGAGCACCGTCACGCGCATCAGCGCCGCACGCCAGTCGGCAATCGCCCCGAAATTGTCGACATACCAGCGCAGCGCCGAATAGACCTGGGTGAAGGCGGCAGCGGCCATCATCAGTCCACCGAAGGAAATGGTGCCGGCAAAATAGGCCGGCGAGGCAATCAGGATCGGCACGATGATCGCAAGCCATCCGAAGCCGGCGGTTACCCAGGTGAGATTGGTGAGCGCCAGCGCCAGATGGCGGATCGACAGCAGCACGCCATCCAGCGCTCCGTGGATATGCTGCCGCTCCGTCGCCTCGCCGCGTGTGACGGCGATCGCCTCGAGGTTCTCGTTGGCGCGCATCAGCGAAAAGCGCAAATCCGCCTCGCGGGCATAGCGATCGGCATTCAGCCGCGACAGCTTGCGTCCGACCAGCTGGCTGAGCAGCGACGCCGCGAGCGCATAGATGAGCGCACCCCAGACCATGTAGCCCGGGATCTGGAAGCTCCAGTCGCCGATCTTGAAGGTGAACGCGCTGGACAGGCCCCAGAGAACGCCGATGAAGCTGACGAGCAGGATCGTTGCATTGAACAGGCCGATCGACAGCGATGTCGTCATCTCCGCCAGCTTGCGCGCATCCTCATGCAGCCGCTGGTCCGGATTGACGCCAAGCGCGCTCGACACCGAAAGCCGGTAGGCACGCGCGCCATTCAGCCATTGATCCACGACGTCACGCGACAGGCCCTCGCGCATGTAGAGCGCCGTCATCTGGTTCAGCCAGGCCTGCACGACATTCAGAACCAGCAGCACGCCGGCAATGATCGCAAAGTTGCGCAGCTCCGTCAGAAACGCCGGCAGATCGCGGCGTTCGAGCGCGTTGTAGAAGGGTGCGTTCCAGTGGTTGAGCTGGACGGTGCCGTAGACGGTGGCAAGGATCACCACCACCAGCGCAAAGGCAAAGCCGAGAATGCGGTTGCGGGCGTCGGATTTCCAGAAGCTGTCCAGCGCCATGGCCAGCTGACGGCTGAAACTGGCCTCGACCTCGGCAACGACGCGGTCCGTTTCAGTAATGCCCTTCGACTGCAAGCCTGCCATGCGCACCGCTTCTCACATATCCCGATATCCTTGTAACACAGGCAAAGTGTCAGTTTCCCCATGGCTGTGACGATGCGGTCAATTGTCCCCACCTTGCGCTCGGCAAAGCGGCGCGCTATCTCAAGATTGCTCTAACGGGGTGCCTTCCGATCCCAGACGATCGGAATGCTGAGAGGCGTCAGCCAACCCGCGGAACCTGATCCGGTTAACACCGGCGGAGGGATTAGACGCGTCGATCGCAAGCGCCCTATCCCGACAGTTATGATGATGAAGGAGGAGGGCGCCATGCGACCCACAACTGTTTCCATGTTTATCGGCGGCGTTGCAGCCGCCATGATTGGCGTTGTCACGCCAGCTCTGGCCGCAGGCAAGACGCTGACCGTCTACACCTATGAAAGCTTCGTCTCGGAATGGGGTCCCGGCCCCAAGGTCAAGGAAGCCTTCGAGAAGACCTGCGCCTGCACCGTCAACTTCGTCGGCGTTGCCGATGGTGTGGCGCTTCTGACCCGCCTGAAGCTGGAAGGCGAAACGTCCAAGGCCGACGTCGTTCTCGGCCTCGACACCAATCTCGTTGAAGAAGCCAAAGAGACCGGCCTTTTCGAAGCGAGCGGCGTTGATGCCTCGGCCGTGAAGGTGCCGGGCGGCTTCAACGACGATGTCTTCCTGCCTTATGACTACGGCCATTTCGCTGTGATCTACGACACCGAGACGATCAAGATGCCACCGACGAGCCTGAAGGAACTGGTCGAGGGCGATCCGGCCCAGAAAATCGTCATCCAGGATCCGCGCACCTCGACGCCGGGTCTCGGCCTGCTGCTCTGGGTTAAGTCGGTCTATGGCGACAAGGCGCCGGAAGCCTGGGCCAAGCTCAAGGACCGCGTTCTGACCGTCACCCCCGGCTGGTCGGAAGCCTACGGCCTGTTCACCAAGGGTGAGGCGCCGATGGTGCTCTCCTACACCACCTCGCCGGCTTACCACATGGTCGCCGAAGAGACCGACCGTTACCAGGCAGCCGAATTCTCCGAAGGGCATTACATCCAGATCGAGGTCGCAGGCGTTTTGAAGAATGCGCCGGAAAAGGAGCTCGCCCGCCAGTTCCTCGCCTTCATGCTTGAGCCCGGTTTCCAGGACACCATCCCGACCAACAACTGGATGATGCCGGTCGCCGCCACGTCCGAGCCCCTGCCGGAGGCCTTCGGCAAGCTCGTGCAGCCGAAGACCACCTTCCTGATGGACCCGGCCGAAGTCGCCGCCAACCGCCAGGCTTGGATCGACGAGTGGCTGAAAGCCATGACGCTGAAGTAAGACCGGATGCTCCGTCCGCTTCACCAGTCGAGACGCCACAGGCTGCCCGCTTTCGCGGGCGGCCTTTTCGTTTTGCTGGTGGTGGCGGGCTTTGTCGGCGTGGCGCTCGCAGCACTGCTGGCGGGCCGGCTGTCCGGCGGCCTTCTGTCAGCCTTTGCCGATCCGGTCGTGCGGTCGGTGCTCTCCTTCACCCTCTGGCAGGCTTTCCTCTCTACGGTCATCTCCGTCGGCCTTGCCCTGCCTGTTGCCAGCGCACTGGCCCGACAGCCGGATTTCCCCGGTCGGATCTGGCTGATCCGCCTGATGGCCGTACCGATGGGCCTGCCCGTTCTGATCGGCGCGCTCGGCCTGATCGGCATCTTCGGCCGCAGCGGCATCGCCAATGATGCGCTGCGCTATATGGGCCTTTCCCAGCCGATCTCGATCTACGGGCTGACCGGCATCCTCGTGGCCCATGTCTTCTTCAACCTGCCGCTCGCAACACGGCTGATGCTCTCGGCACTCGAACGGGTACCGGCGGAATACTGGCGCATGTCGGCGAGCCTCGGCCTTTCGCCACTCTCCACTTTCCGCTTCATCGAATGGCCAGTGCTCGCACGCGTCATTCCCGGCGCGGCAGGGCTGATCTTCATGCTCTGCGTCACGAGCTTCACGCTGGTTCTGATCTTCGGCGGCGGACCGGCCGCAACCACGATCGAGGTCGCCATCTACCAGGCGCTGCGCTTCGACTTTAACCCCGAACGCGCCGTCTCGCTGGCCCTCCTACAGGTCACCGTCACGGCCGTCATTCTCGCAGCCTTGAGCCGTCTGCCCGCCGCCTCCGACACCGGCGTGACGAGCGGTCGCCGTTTCCCGCGCTTCGACGGCAGACGGCCATTGGTCCGCGTCGCCGATGCGCTACTGCTTCTCCTCGCCGGCCTCTTCCTCGTCCTGCCGCTGGGCCAGGTGGTCGTATCAGGGCTTCAGGCGGATCTCGGCCGGATTGTCTCGCAAGTCGCTTTCCGTCAGGCAGCCTTGACCAGCCTTGCCGTGGCTCTGGCATCTGGGCTCATTGCAACCCTGCTCGCCTATGCCACCGTGGCAGCAAGAACCGAAATCGCGTCGGCGCGACAGCGAAGTGCGGGCAGCACCCTGATCTCGCTTGCCCTTGCCATGGTATCGTCGCTTGTCCTGCTCGTTCCGACCAGTGTGCTGGCAACCGGATGGTTCCTGGCGCTGAGGCCACGCGGTGAAATCGCGACCTTCGCGCCCTATGTGGTTGCCGGCATCAATGCGCTGATGGCTCTGCCCTTTGCGGTCCGCGTGCTCGAACCGGCCTACAGGGAACACCGCGCCCGCACCGGACGTCTTGCTGAGAGCCTAGGGCTTTCGGTTGGCCAGCGTTGGCGGCGCGTCGACTGGCCGGTTCTGCAGCGCCCCTTGCGAACGGCCCTCGCCTTCGCCATGGCCCTGTCGCTCGGTGACCTCGGCGCTGTCGCGCTCTTCGGCTCGGAAAACATCGCGACTTTGCCGGCCCTGATCTATGCACAGATGGGCAGCTACCGCAGCACGGACGCCGATGGATTGGCCCTCCTCCTCGGCCTCATATGTCTGGTTCTCGCCCTGCTCGGCGCACCGGCAACACAGGACAACGCCCATGAGCGGGAGCGCTCCGATGCAAGGTGAACGGTCAACCGGCATTCGCCTCGACAACCTGCAACTCACCCTCGGCAATCGAGACTTTCACTTCGATTGCAGCTTCGAGAGCGGCAAGATCACGGCAATTGTCGGTCCCTCAGGCTCAGGCAAATCGACGCTCCTCAATCTGGTCTCCGGGTTCGAGCAACCGCGTTCCGGCCGGATCGCGATTGCAGGTCGCGATGTGACCAAGCTGGCACCGGCCGAGCGCCCGGTCTCTTTGGTCTTCCAGGACAACAATCTGTTCGCCCATCTCGATCTCTTCACCAATATCGGGCTCGGCATTGATCCCGGACTGCGGCTGACACCGGCCGATCGCCAGGCAATTTCCGATGCGCTGGTGCGGGTCGGGCTCGCGGGCTACGAACGGAGGCTGCCCGGCTCACTTTCCGGGGGCGAGCGGCAGCGGGCGGCCTTTGCAAGAGCGCTCGTGCGCCATCGTCCGGTGCTGCTGCTTGACGAGCCATTTGCCGCACTCGACCCAGGACTGCGGGCAACGATGGTGGAGCTGCTCGCCGATCTCCATGCCGAAACCCGCACCACCATTCTTCTGGTCACCCATGATCCGCGCGACGTCGAGCGGCTGGCGGACAAGGTTGTCTTCATCAAAAACGGGCATGTTATCGTCGCCGCCGCCACCCCGGATTTTCTGGCAAGAACAGATGTAACAGCCGTGCGCGACTTCCTCGGCACGACGGCAATTGCACCCCGATCGCCTTAATTTGGTCGTCCGCGCCTGCCATGCGCGTTGGGAATAGTTGTTCCTTCACGAAGACCATTGGTCATTTCCGTTGGCGTGACTATCTTCTGGAGCATGCGGTGTTTTCGCATTATGTGAAGGGTTGCCGGATCGGCGAAATGCGATCTTGGCGAAAGGCAATTGGATGCTGCACCCGGATGTCGGCCTTGATCGGCGATCCTCCGGGCACAGGGTGAAGGGGCAGGATGCAGTTTTTGAGCCGGAACAGCGCTATGACTGCCGAACTCAATCGGCGGCGCCGGCCCTTCAGGCTCGCGTCGAGTGTTGCCGTGGTCGTCTCGGCTGGCCTCGTTCTTTCCTCCTGTCAGTCGTTGTTCGAACAGGCCTATGAGCCTTCGGTCGCGCCCTCCAGCAATCCGCAGATCGTCGACGAAGTGCAGAAGGGCGATCCGCGCGCCCAGATGGGGGCGCGCGAGCATCCCCGCATCGTCGCCTCCTACGGCGGAGAATATTCCGACGCCAAGACCGAACGTCTCGTGGCCCGGATCGCCGGTGCGCTGACGGCGGTCTCGGAAAACCCGAACCAGTCCTACCGCATCACCATCTTGAATTCGCCGGCGATCAACGCCTTCGCGCTGCCGGGCGGCTATCTCTACGTGACGCGTGGTCTGCTGGCGCTTGCCAACGATGCTTCGGAAGTCGCAGCCGTGCTCAGCCACGAGATGGCCCACGTGACGGCCAACCATGGCATCGAGCGCCAGCGCCGCGAAGAGGCGGAAGTCATCGCAAGCCGCGTCGTCGCCGAAGTGCTCTCCAGCGATCTCGCCGGCAAGCAGGCGCTCGCCCGCGGCAAGCTGCGCCTCGCCGCCTTCTCGCGTCAGCAGGAACTGCAGGCCGATGTCATCGGCGTGCGCACTTTGGGCGAAGCCGGCTATGACCCTTACGCCGCCGCCCGCTTCCTCGATTCCATGGCACGCTACAGCCAGTTCACCTCTGTCGATCCCGATGCCGACCAGAGCCTGGACTTCCTCTCGAGCCACCCGAACGCGCCGCAGCGTGTCGAGCTTGCCAAGCGCCATGCCCGCGCCTTCGGTCCGGAAGGCACCCATGGCGAGACGGGTCGCGACTACTATCTGAACGGCGTCGACGGCCTGCTCTACGGCGATAGCCCTCAGGAAGGTTTCGTGCGCGGCCAGACCTTCCTGCATGGACAGCTCGGCATCCGTTTCGACGTGCCGCCGGGGTTCCAGATCGACAACAAGGTTGAGGCCGTCCTGGCAACAGGACCGGGCGACGTCGCAATTCGTTTCGATGGCGTGGCCGACAACCAGAAGATCAGCCTGCCGAACTACATCTCGAGCGGCTGGGTCACGGGTCTGCTGCCCGATACGATCCGCACCATCACCGTCAACGGCTTGGAAGCCGCAACCGCGCGCGCCTCGGCCGATCGCTGGGATTTCGACATCACCGTCATCCGGATCGGTCCGCAGATCTTCCGCTTCCTGACCGCGGTGCCGAAGGGCAGTCCGGCGCTGGAAACGACGGCGGCACAACTGCGTGCGTCCTTCCGCCGGATCACGTCTCAGGAAGCAGCATCCCTGAAGCCGCTGCGCGTCCGCGTCGTGACCGTAGGCTCCGGCGACACCGTCGGCACGCTGTCTGCGCGCATGATGGGCACGGATCGCAAGCTCGAGCTCTTCCGCCTGATAAACGCACTCGGCCCGACCTCGACGGTCACACCGGGCATGCGGGTTAAGATCATCTCCGAGTGACGCGCTCAAGCTTAGACAAACAAAAAAGCCGGCTCGAAAGCCGGCTTTTTGCTTCTGATCTTTAGTTGGCTCAATACGCCATTTCGTAACGGGCGGCCGATGGTGCCTTGTCCGTCAACGCCAGCTTCAGCTTCTCCAGCGCCCGCGTCTCGATCTGACGAACACGCTCCTTCGAGATGCCGAGCTCGGCACCGAGTTCTTCCAGGGTCGCGCCGTCTTCGGTCAGGCGGCGGGCCTTGATGATCCGGCTTTCGCGTTCGTTGAGGCGGTTCATCGCATCCTTCAACCAGCCGTTCCAGCGCTCGCCATCGATGATCGATGTGACCTGTTCGTCCGGAAGGGCTTCGTTGCTTTCCAGCATGTCGAGCTGTTCGGTGCCCTCACCATTGCGACCGGCGACCGGCGTCTGCAACGATGCGTCGTTGCCGGACAGCCGCGCGTCCATCGACTGCACGTCTGCAAGGCTGACGCCGAGTGCCGAAGCGATTTCCTGATGGATTGCCTGATCGGAAAGACGATTGTCACCCTGGGCAAGCTTGGCACGCAGGCGACGCAGGTTGAAGAACAGCGCCTTCTGGCTGGAGCTGGTGCCACCGCGCACGATCGACCAGTTGCGCAGGATGTAGTCCTGCATCGAGGCGCGGATCCACCAGCCGGCATAGGTCGAGAAGCGAACTTCGCGGCCTGGGTCGAAGCGGGCGGCTGCTTCGAGAAGGCCGATATAACCTTCCTGGATCAGATCGTTGAGGGGAAGGCCGAAACCACGGAACTTGGAAGCCATGGCAATGACCAGCCGCATATGCGCCTGGGCGATCCGATTGCGGGCGCCCTGGTCATCATGCTCTTTCCAGCGGATGGCGAGGTCGAGTTCTTCCTCACGCTCCAGATAGGGCTGTGACATGGCATACTTGATGATGTGTCTGTCAGCGGATGTGGCTTTCATCGAACATCTCCATGGTCTCTCGGGACCGCTGGCCTCTCGCAGGCCTTCTTGCCGGCATTGGACCCTGAACGGCTGAGCCTCGGTCAGGTTCCAATCATGTGAGGCAAGGGCGGTGGTTGCGTCGCTCTCATCTGCTTGTCTGACCACTACTACGCGGCCCATGCGACATCGGATTGCCGCTTGGGGTGCGACCTTCTGTCGAACAGGGGTGATCACGGGGAAGTGAGAGAAAAGGCGGGTGAGCGCCACAACCAGAAGCCCGGAATGCAAAACGGCGCGGGTTGCCCCGCGCCGTTGCATTTGGATTCAGTCGGTATGGCTCAGGCCGAGAGAGCCTTGAACTCTGCGAGGATCGCATCGCCCATTTCGACGGTGCCGACCTGGCGGGAACCCTCGGCCATGATGTCGCCGGTCCGGATGCCCTTGTCGAGCACGTTGGCGATGGCCTTCTCGAGACGATCGGCTTCTGTGACCATGTTGAAGGAATAGCGCAGGCACATCGCAAACGAAGCGATCATGGCGATCGGGTTGGCGATGCCCTTGCCGGCGATGTCGGGGGCCGAACCATGCACGGGCTCGTAAAGCGCCTTACGCTTGCCGGTCTTGGCATCCGGAGCGCCGAGCGAAGCCGACGGCAGCATGCCGAGCGAGCCGGTCAGCATGGCGGCGACGTCGGAAAGCATGTCGCCGAACAGGTTGTCGGTAACGATGACGTCGAACTGCTTCGGTGCGCGCACCAGCTGCATGCCGCCGGCGTCGGCGAGCATGTGGTCGAGCTTGACGTCGGAGAACTTCTCTTTGTGGGTCGCGGTGACGACCTGATTCCACAAGACGCCCGACTTCATGACGTTGCGCTTTTCCATCGAGCAGACGGCATTGTTGCGGGTGCGGGCGAGTTCGAAGGCGACGGCAGCGATGCGCTCGATCTCATAAGTGTCATAGACCTGCGTATCGACGGCGCGCTTCTGGCCATTGCCGAGATCGGTGATGGTCTTCGGCTCGCCGAAATAGACGCCGCCGGTGAGTTCGCGGACGATGAGGATATCGAGACCCTCGACCAGGTCGGGCTTCAGCGAGGAAGCGTTGGCAAGCGCCGGATAGCAGATCGCCGGACGCAGGTTGGCGAAGAGTTCGAGATCCTTGCGCAGGCGCAGGAGACCGGCTTCCGGGCGCACGTCATAGGGCACGTCATCCCACTTTGGACCGCCGACGGCGCCGAAGAGCACGGCGTCGGCGGCGAGCGCCTTTGCCATGTCTTCCTCGGAAATCGCCGAACCATGCGCGTCATAGGCGGACCCGCCGACGAGACCTTCGTCGGTGACGAAGCCGGCGCCATGCGCCTCGTTCATGTAGCCGATGATCTTGCGAACTTCGGCCATGGCCTCGGGGCCGATGCCGTCACCGGGCAAAAGGAGAAGATTGCGAGCCGTCATGGAAACCCTCCACTCGAAAAAGAAGTCGCGGTGTCTTACGCGCGGGGCAGGGGCATTTCAAGCGAGATAGGCCGGAAACGGTACGGTTTGGCATGCCTGCCGAAGGGCAAGGGATGGTTGACCCTGGAGGTTAGGAGGTTCAAAACACGCCACACCTTCAGCATCCCCTTGTCCCCTTTCGAGTGCCCCATGCCGCTTTCTCCCCTCCACATCGAAACGCCACTTCTACGCACCTCCGCCGACTACAGCAAAAGCGGCCTGCCGCTCTGGCTGAAACTCGACGCCCTGCAGCCGTCCGGCAGCTTCAAGCTGCGCGGCGTCGGCCTTCTCTGCCAGCATGAAGTCGCCAAGGGCGCGCGCGAGATCTTCTGCGCCTCCGGCGGCAATGCCGGCATCGCGGCTGCCGTTGCCGGCAAGGCGCTCGGCGTGCCGGTGACGATCGTCGTGCCGGAAACCACGTCCGCCGAGGTCCGCGCCCGGATTGCCGCAACCGGCGCGAATGTGCTGGTGCATGGATCGGTCTTTGACGAGGCCAATGCCCATGCCGTCGCACTCGCCGCCGAACGCAAGGCCGCCTACGTCCACCCCTATGATCATCCGCTGCTCTGGGAAGGGCACGCGACCCTGATCGACGAGGTGGTGAAGGGCGGCGCCGAGTTCGACTGCGTGGTGACCAGCGTCGGCGGCGGCGGGCTGCTCGCCGGGATCGTCGAGGGCCTCAGGCGCAATGGGCTGCGCGAGGTCCCCGTCATTGCCGTCGAGACGGAAGGGGCCGCCTCCTTGAACGCTGCCGTTCTCGCAAAGGAACGCGTGACGCTGCCGGCCATCACCTCGATCGCCAATTCGCTCGGCGCGCGCCAGGTCGCGCAACATGTCTTCGATCTGCTCGATACGCATCCCATCGAAAGCGTGACGGTCACCGATTCCGAGGCGGTTGCCGCCTGCCTGAAATTTGCCGATGCCCAGCGGATCCTCGTCGAGCCTGCCTGCGGTGCGGCACTCGCCGTGGCCGATGTGCATGCCGATCGGATGTCGCGTTACAAGGCGCCGCTGATCGAGGTCTGCGGCGGCATCGGCGTGTCGCTCGCAGCGCTCGAAGCCTGGCGGGCGCGCTTCCTCTGAGGCCAAAGAAAAAGCCGGGCGCGAGCCCGGCTTCATCACGTCAGTTCTTGAGAAAGTCTCAGGCCCAGGGGCGCTGGGCCGCATTCGACTGTTCGAAGGTGGTGATGCTCGTCGCCTTTTCGAGCGTCAGGCCGATGTCGTCGAGACCGTTCAGCATGCAGTGACGCTTGAACGCGTCGATCTCGAAGGCGATCTTGCCGCCATCCGGACCGGTGATTTCCTGAGATTCCAGATCGACGGTGAGCACGGCATTCGAACCGCGGCTGGCATCGTCCATCAGCTTGTCCAGGTTTTCCTGGCTGACGATGATCGGCAGGATGCCGTTCTTGAAGCAGTTGTTGTAGAAGATGTCGGCGAACGACGTGGAGATCACGCAGCGGATGCCGAAATCGAGCAGCGCCCACGGGGCATGCTCGCGCGAGGAGCCGCAGCCGAAATTGTCGCCGGCAACGAGGATCTGCGCATTCCGGTAGGCCGGCTTGTTCAGAACGAAATCCGGGTTCTCCGAACCATCTTCCTTGTAGCGCGCCTCGGCGAACAGGCCGGTGCCGAGACCGGTTCGCTTGATGGTCTTCAGGTAATCCTTGGGGATGATCATGTCCGTGTCGATGTTGACGACCGGAAGCGGTGCCGCGACACCGGTGAGCTTTACGAACTTGTCCATCAGTCTGCCTTCGATCTGGCTAATGCGCGTTTGATGCCTCGCCCCATAGAGCAAATCCGCGAAAAACTGAAGGGGAATCTTGAGGAGGCTGTCTCGCGTAACAGCGCGCATACGAGGCATCTCACCCGATCGGCGGGTGAGATGGTTGATCGGCCGGAGCCGGATCAAAGATCGATGATGGTGCCCTTGCCGTCGTTCCAGACACGAACGTCATTGCGACGCTTCGCCTTGACGTAGACCGGAGCGCGCTTCGTCTTGCCCATCAGCATGCGGGCGCCGAGCGTCACGGTCAGGAGCGCGCCGATCACGAGGGTCAGGGAAACCGCGAAGGCGGCTGCAAGACCGACGAAGGCGAGACCAGCGATGGCATAGGCGGCGGAGCGGAAATTCTGCATGATCGTGTCCTTTCTAGACAGCCAAGGTGGTCCTTATTCCGGGGCTTTGCAAGGGCCTTTCACCCAATTGTCATCTTGCGCGGTCGAGCAAAGCTTGCCAGAACTCGGCCATGACTTCAGAGGCCTCCTCCTTCCGCGCGCATCATCCGTCCCGGCTTCGCCGTTCCGTGCTGACGGTCCCGGCGATCAATGACCGGGCCCTGGAGAAGGTGGCGGGCCTCGACTGCGATGCGGTCATCTTCGATCTCGAAGATTCCGTGGCCGAAGACCGCAAGCAGGATGCGCGACGCAAGCTTCTGGAATTCCTGGACAATACCGATCTCGGGCATCGCGAGCGCATCATCCGGATCAACGCTTCCGGAACGCCGCATTACCGCGAAGACATGAGCCTCGTTCTTGCAGCCTTGCCCGATGCCGTCCTTCTTCCGAAGGTCGAGGAGCCGGTGACGGTTCAGGACGTGGCGGACCTGCTCGGCGAGAGCGATGCGGCGGAAGGTCTCAGGATCTGGGCGATGATCGAAACGCCGCGAGGCGTGCTCAACGCCGCGGCGATCGCCTCATCGGGGCGCACCAGCGACAGCCGGCTCGACGCCTTCGTCGTTGGGCTCAACGATCTGCGCAAGGCGACCGGCATTCCGGCAGCGCCCGGACGCACCTATCTCGTGCCCTATCTGATGCAGGTCGTGCTCGCCGCCCGCGCCTATGGGCTCGACGTGATCGACAGCGTGTCGAACGATTTTCGCGACATCCAAGCCTTCTCGGAGGAATGCGGGCAGGGCAGGGCCATGGGCTTTGACGGCAAGATGCTGATCCATCCGGCACAAATCGAACCTGCCAATCGCCATTTCGGCCCCTCGGATGCCGCGATTGCCGAGGCCCGTCTCGTGGTCGACGCCTTTTCCGACCCGGCCCATGCGGGCCTCAATGTCATCAACATCGATGGACGGATGATCGAACGCCTGCATGCCGAGGAGGCTGCCCGCCTTCTCGCCAAAGTCGCGCTGATCACCGCCAGAAAGGACAAGCCATGAAAGTCTATCGTTTCCTCACCGGCCCGGATGATTCGAGCTTCTGCCACCGCGTCACCGACGCGCTGAACAAGGGCTGGGAACTGCACGGCTCTCCGAGCCACACCTTCAACGCCGCCGAAAACCGCATGTATTGCGGCCAGGCCGTGGTCAAGACGGTGCATGGCAAGGAATACGATCCCAGCATGAAGCTTGGGGAGCAGTGAGCGCCTCTCTCTGAGTGGGAGACCCATCTCCCCCTGGGTGGGGGAGAAAGCGATTTCGATGAATTAGGCGAGCGCAAGCCGCCTAAACATCTGAAATCGCAAGTGAGGGGGTACGTTCGTCGTGCCACCATCACCGATCCCCTCACCAACAAAATCTGAGGTTTAGCCCTGATCGGGCTAAGCCCTCGATTTTGTAACCTCTCCCACAAGGGGGAGAGGGAGAAACCAATTGTCAAAAACCCCAAGCTTCGCCGCCGGTCGGATCTTCATCCTCCGGGTAGATTGAACTTGTCTCGGACGAGGCGCCAGAAGCAACCCGTCTAAGTAGTTTATGTGGCTCCCTCCGGCGCCTCGTTCGGCGTCTATTCCCGCTGCATGCGTCTCTCTGGCAAGGCGGCGACGGTCTTCGTCATCCTCGGGCTTGACCCGAGGACCGAAGATGACCGGGCGCGGGTCCGGCTTTGACAGAACCCTCCCGTGGGAATGTCTGCCATAGCCTGGCCGGTGGCCCGGGAGGTTCCCGCCGGATGGTGCACCATTCCGACCGGGACCCTCGCCCGGGGGATGATCGTCTGGCCATTTGCGACCTCGGTCCTCATCCCCGCCGTTTTATCCGCCCCGCCGTCTGGATCTTCGCGACGGCGTGGGCGCCTTGTCTGTGTGCCTCTGAGGCACGTCCTTCCGATCGGGGTATCCGGTGAGTAGGCATCCGACCCCGTCACCTTCGTATCCAGCCCCTCGGCCGGAGGGAGACCGTTGCAGCGGGCCGGGGATATGTGCCTGCGAGAGCACGCCACCCCGGCGCCGGCGCCGCCTCGCCTGACA
>JAIXSF010000473.1 GCA_027484835.1 Rhizobiaceae bacterium
CATGACCTATCTGCTCGATGATCCGGCTCCCCAGGTGCGTCTCGCGCTTGCCGAAGTCCTTGCACAGGAGCCGAAGGCGCCCCGGGCACTGATGGTCTCGCTGGCCGAAGATCAGCCGGAAATCGCGTCGTCTGTCATCCTGCTGTCCCCGGTCCTCTCCGATGCGGACCTCGTGGACATTGCCGGTCGCGGCACGGTGGAAACCCGTGCGCTGATTGCCGCAAGGGCCAGCGTCAGCGTCGGTGTTGCGGCGGCTCTTGCCGAGATCGGCGATGCGGCCGAACTGGAAGTTCTTCTCGAAAATCCGGGCGCCCGCCTGACACCCTTCACCTTGCGTCGTATCGCCGAGCGCCACGGCCACCGTGAGCAGATCCGTGCGTGCCTTCTCGAACGGGACGACCTGACGAGCGGCGTGCGCCAGTTGCTCGTTCAATTCGTGACCGAAGCCCTGTCCGGTTCTGATCTCGTGATCGGTGCAATCGGCAGCCGGCGCATCGAACGCATCGCCCGTGAAGCCGGTGACAGCGCGACGATCGCGCTTCTGGCCGGTGTCCATGGTGAGGAACTCGTGCGCCTGACCGACCAGCTGCGCATTGCCGGCCGCCTCACACCAAGCTTTCTCATGCACGCCCTCTGTGCAGGCCGTACCGACTTCTTTTCATCGGCGATCGTTGCCATTTCGGGCCTCGAAGAGCGTCGCGTTCGTTCGATCCTTGCCACCGGTCGTTTCCACGCCGTTCGTGCGCTGCTCGAATCGGCTGGCCTTGGCCGGGATCTGAGCCCGCTCTTTGTCGAGGCGATCATGCTGTGGCGTACGCTCATCCAGTCCACGGATGGCTTCGAGCTCGACCATATCGCGCATCGTCTGGTTGCCCGCTACCGTGGTGAAACCACTCTGAGCGAAGCCGCCCGCCAGCTTGTCGATATGATTGAGCGGCTTGCGATCGCCGAAGAACGGCGGCTTGCACGCGATTATGCCAGCGGCTTTGCGCTGGCCGCAGCGTAACTGCTCAAGGCACGATCTTCTTGGCAACCCAGGAATAGCTGTCGGAAACGACGTGGATCGGCGTCTCGAAGATCATCTTGATCTCGGCCTTGCCGGGTAAAACCTGACGGACAGCGTCGATTGCACGGTCCTTCAGCGTCCTCTTCTGCTCTTCTGTGGGAAGTGCCTGTGCGGCTGCCGCGGCAGTGTCGTCGCCCTGCGGCAGAGCTGGTGCCAGTGCATCGGTGATCTCGGGCGGAGGCATCTGGCACACAGCGACGGCCGTTGGGTAGGCGATGTTGCCGTAACGGGTGAGGATCTCCTCGGATGCTGCATTGCAGAGCTCGATGGAGACAAAGCGCTCCGACGGTGTCTCCACGAATTCGCACTGGTTGACGCTGTCGTCACAACCGAGAATCGTCATCATGATCAGGGCGGTCTTCATCTGGGGCTCCGGGCGGGACATTCTGTTCGCCGACCAAACAGAAGAAATCGAGCCAAATCAAGGCGTTCCGACAGAAGACAGCAAAATCACGCCGTCCCAGCGGGAGCGCTCATTCAGACGACACTCATGTCGAAAAATCTGATGACCCTAGGCCGTCGAAACCCGTCTGGCTTCCAGTGCTGGCTCGGCCGCAAGATCGAGCTCCCCCTGTTCGTCGACCGACGGGCTGTCATCGGACAACTGCACTTCCCGGATCCATTCCCGCCAGATCGAGACCAGCAATGCCATCAGGACCGGGCCGATAAAGAGGCCGAGGAAGCCCATCGTCTTCACACCGCCGACAAGGCCGAAGAAGGTCGGCAGGAACGGCAGCTTGATCGGGCCGCCGACAAGCCGGGGGCGCACCGTCTTGTCGACGATGAACAACTCGACCGAACCCCAGATGAAGAGGGCTACACCCTCGAACAAGGAACCGCTTGCGACGAGATAGATCGACACCAGGGTGAACGACAGCGGGGCGCCACCCGGAATGAGTGCCATGACGCCGGTGATGACACCGAGGGTGACCGGCGAGGGCACGCCTGCCAGCCAGTATGCGATGCCGAGGATGATACCCTCGCCAATCGCAATCAGCGTCATACCGGTGACCGTAGAGCTGATGGTCGCCGGTACGACGCGGGAAATCCGTTCCCAACGGTTCGGCAGGATACGTTCGCCGAGCAGGTCGAGCTGGCCTGCGAAGTTTTCACCGTCGCGGTAGACAAAGAACAGGGCGATCATCATGAACAGCAGCGTGAGCACCAGATGGAAAATTCCGTCGCCGGCCGCAATGACGGCGCGATAGATGTTTCCGATATTGGCGCCGCTGACGATCTGGATCAGTTCTCCGATCGCTCCTGGCTGACCGACATGCTCCGTCCACTTTTCGGCGAGCCAGCCACCAATGCGGGGAAGTGCTGCGATCCAGGCAGGTGGGGCGGCACCCGTGGTATTCGCTTCCACAGCCCAGGCAATCCATTGGCGGATCTCTTCGACCGCATAGGATATCGCAATGCCGATCGGCACGATGAGGAAGGTCAGGATGAACAGGAGCGCGAGCGTCGCTCCGAGCGTGGTGTTGCCACCGACACGATCCAGGAGGCGCCGATAGAGCGGCCAGCTGGCAAAGGCGATCACGAGAGCAGCGAGAACGGGCACGACAAACCCGTGAAAGAAATAGATCGCCGCAATGCCGATCAGCACCAGAAGCCAGCGCGCAACGGAAATCGGGGTGATCAATGCGATACGGTTAGCCGTCGCCTGGCCGAGCCAGCGCGGCCCTTTCGCGGTCGTCTGAATTTCAGGCTGGCTCACGATCTGGAATGTCCCGTTAAAGCTGCCCTGCATATGGAGCATTATCGCACGGGAGACAAGCGGCGCCGAGGTAAGTCATGCCGAGGCGGTCGTCAGATATCCAGGTTCTCGGCGAAGGCGGCGCGCTCCTGGATGAACCGGAAACGTGCTTCGGGCTTCGTCCCCATCAGCGCGTCCACGGCATCCCGCGTACCCTCGAAGTCGACATCATCGATCCCGACACGCAGCAACGTGCGCTTGCCCGGATCCATGGTGGTTTCCTTGAGCTGCGCCGGCATCATTTCGCCGAGGCCTTTGAAGCGTCCGATCTCGACCTTCTTGCCCTTGAACACCGTGTCCATGAGCTCGGCCCGATGGGCATCGTCGCGGGCATAAACCGTCTTTGCACCCTGGCGGATCACGTAAAGCGGCGGCACGGCCAGATAGAGGTGGTTGCCGCGGATGAGTTCCGGCATTTCCTGGTAGAAGAAGGTGATGAGCAGCGACGCGATATGCGCGCCGTCGACGTCGGCATCGGTCATGACGATGATGCGTTCGTAGCGCAGGTCCTCTTCGCGATACTTCGTCCGCGTCCCGCAGCCGAGCGCCTGGATCAGGTCCGCAATCTGCTGGTTGGCCATGAGCTTCTCGCGGCTTGCCGAGCCGACATTGAGGATCTTGCCGCGCAGCGGCAGAATGGCCTGATTGGCACGGTTGCGAGCCTGCTTGGCCGAGCCACCGGCCGAGTCCCCCTCGACGATGAAGAGTTCCGCTCCTTCGGCCGTATTCTGCGAGCAGTCGGCAAGCTTGCCGGGCAGGCGCAGCTTGCGCACGGCGGTCTTCCGGTTGACTTCCTTTTCCTTACGACGGCGCAGACGCTCTTCTGCGCGCTCGATCACCCAATCGAGAAGCTTTGCCGCCTCGTTGGGATTGTCGGCGAGGTAATGGTCGAAGGGGTCGCGCAGAACGTTTTCGACGAGACGCTGGGCCTCGACGGTCGCGAGCTTGTCCTTGGTCTGGCCGACGAACTCCGGCTCACGGATGAAGACCGACAGCATGCCGACGGCAGAAATCATCACATCGTCGGTGGTAATTTCTTTGGCGCGCTTGTTCTGCGTCAGTTCGGCATAGTTCTTCAGACCCTTGGTGAGCGCAATGCGCAGGCCCGCCTCATGCGTGCCACCTTCGGGCGTCGGGATGGTATTGCAATAGGAATGCAGCGCGGGATCACCGCCATACCAGGTGACGGCCCATTCCATCGCGCCATGGCCGCCGGTCTTCTCTGTCTTGCCGGCGAAGATCTCGCGGGTGACAGTGAACTCCTTGCCGAGCGTGGCGGCCAGATAGTCTTTCAGGCCACCGGGGAAGTGAAAGACCGCCTTTTCAGGAATGTCGCCACCTTCCGGCACCATGCCCGGGTCACAGGACCAGCGGATCTCGCCGCCACCGAAAAGATAGGCCTTGGAGCGCGCCATGCGGAAGATCCGGCCCGGATCGAATTTCGCATGGTCGCCGAAGATCTGCGGGTCGGGGTGGAAGCGCACGCGCGTGCCGCGGCGATTGTGCACTTCTCCGAGCTCCTGCAAGCCGCCCTGCGGCACGCCGCGGGAGAAGGTCTGGCGATAGAGCTTGCGATTGCGGGCGACCTCGACTTCGAGCAGGTCGGACAGAGCATTGACGACCGAGACGCCAACGCCGTGCAGACCGCCCGAGGTCTCATAGGCCTTGCCGTCGAATTTGCCGCCGGCATGCAGCTTGGTCATGATCACTTCGAGCGTCGACTTGCCCGGAACCTGTGGATGCAGCTCGACGGGAATGCCGCGACCATTGTCGGTGACTGTCAGGAAACCTTCGGTATCGAGGTGGACGTCGATAAAGTTGGCATGCCCGGCAACGGCTTCGTCCATCGAGTTGTCGATGACTTCGGCAAAGAGATGGTGCAGCGCCTTCTCGTCGGTCCCGCCGATATACATGCCCGGACGCATGCGGACCGGCTCCAGGCCTTCGAGAACCCGGATGGAGGACGCACCGTAGTCGTCGGCACTCGCTGAAGGAGCGGGTGCTGCCGGACGTGCGGCCGGGGCAGGGGTCGGAGCTGTCACGGGGTCTGCCTCGACCTTCTGGGCGAGCGGCATGCCGGAAAAGAGATCGTTGTCGTCCATGGCGTCGTTCGATACTCTGTTGCTGTTCGATGCCGGCTTCGCGGCACCTTCATAAAGCCGCCGCACCTGGCCAGTCGCATCTGCGAATCGGACGGATTGTGCCAGAAAGGCAGGGCAGGCGCGAAGGGCCAGAGAGCCGGCGCATGTTGAATTCGGGCCAGCTTTGCGTGGCGCATTTCGCGAAGGCAAGCGTGAGCCGAGAGGAAACCCATCTTCCATGCAGATGTCCACAGCTCATTTCCGCACTGCGG
>JAIXSF010000422.1 GCA_027484835.1 Rhizobiaceae bacterium
CGGCTTTGATGCAATGCCAGAACCGGAGACCGTTGCCGGTCCCATCCACATTGCCTCCAAGGGTGTCTGTGCGGATCGGGCGCCTATAGACCAGATGATGCGCAATAGCAAGGTTCTGCAGGAGATCGGGGCCGATTACGCATTTGTGATTGGTGACGCCGGTTTCAGAGGTCCGGTATCGATTTGCTAACCATGCCGCTCAAGCACTTTGAAATTGACAGGTGCTAAAGCAGGGGTCTCTTTTTAACCTGGTCCTGTTTCATGCTCGAAGTTCTCACCTGCATTGCTGTCGAACACGATCCGCTGTCTCTGATTGCGGCTGTCTCCATCTGCGTTTTCGGAGCTCTGTTGACCATGCGGCTGTTCGGGCGTGTTCGCAACACGCGCGGCATTGCAAGGGCAAGCTGGATTTCACTGACAAGTGTCATCGGCGGTGCTGCGATCTGGACGACCCACTTTGTGGCGATGATGGGCTATGAGGCGGATGTGCTGGCCGGCTACGAGCCGACGGCGACCTTGACGTCTCTTGTTCTTGCGATCTGCATCACAGGTTTCGGCTTTGCCATCGCGGCTGCCACGCAGCGCAGTCTTCTCATCGAGGCTGGCGGTGCGCTGGTCGGCGCAGGCATCGCCGCCATGCATTATGTCGGCATGGCCGGCTATCAGGTGCAGGGCCACATCGAGTGGAACTCGACCTATGTGGGGATCTCGCTGGTGGCGGGGGCTCTGTTTGGTGCGCTGGCGACCAGTCGCGTTGCCCGTCCGGTCACGCGCTTCTGTCGCTATGGTGGCGGTGTTGCCTTGGTGCTGGCGATCGCTTCCACCCATTTCATCGGCATGACCGCCGTCACCGTGGTACCCGACGCATCGGCCGCCATGCCGGCCAACATGCTGCCCGAAAGCGTGCTGACGGTCGTCCTAATGCTGGTGACGGTGCTGATCCTGTCGATCGGTTCGATGACTTACGTGATCGACCGCCAGTCGAACCGCTCTGCCATCGAGCGCTATCGCCAGCTGTCGCTGCATGACGCGCTGACGGGACTGCCCAATCGGACTGCCTTCGTCGAGCGTCTCGGCCACATGATGGATCAGCCCGGCCAGGTGTCCGACAGGATCTACCTGTTTTCCTTCGATCTCGACCGGTTCAAGGAAATCAATGACGTCCATGGCCATGCGGCGGGCGACCACGTCCTGAGGGTTGCGGCCGAACGGCTTGGGCGCCGGCTGCGCGAGGGCGAATTCGTTGCGCGCATCGGCGGGGACGAATTCATCGCCGTGACCTCGCGTGTCTTCACCCGTTCCGAGGCCGAACAGATGGCCCAGCGGATCATCCGGGATCTGGCCGAGCCGATCGTCTGGGACGAGATGACGCTCGGGATCGGCACCAGCATCGGTATCTCCGTGTTTCCCGATGGTGCCGAGACGATCGACGATCTGCTCGCCCAGGCAGACACGGCGATGTACCGTGCGAAATCCGCGGGGACCAACCAAGTGTGCTTCTACGATCAGTCGATGGACCAGGCCGCACGCGAACGCAGTGCGCTTGCCATGGACATGCGCGCCGGTCTGGAGCGCGGCGAGTTCGAGCTGTTCTTCCAGCAGCAGAACAATACAAAGAGTGGCGCGGTTGTCGGCTTCGAGGTGTTGCTGCGCTGGCGGCACCCCAAGCGCGGCATGGTCTCGCCCACCGAGTTCATTCCGATCGCCGAGCGCACCGGCTTCATCATGGAGCTCGGCGACTGGGTGCTGAGGAGGTCTTGTATCGAGGCGGTCCAGTGGCGCAATCCTCTGCGGATCGCCGTCAACGTCGCCCCCAAGCAGCTCGCCAATGCCAATTTTCCGCGGCGCGTCCAGGACATTCTCGCCGAGACCGGTCTGGCACCGGAGCGGCTGGAGCTTGAAATCACCGAGTCGGGTATCATCTCCGACCAGCAGAACGCGCTGTCGATCATTCGCCAGCTGAAGGCGATCGGCGTGAAGATCGCCATGGATGATTACGGTACCGGCTATTCCTCGCTGTCGACGCTGCAGCTCTTCCCCTTCGACAAGATCAAGATCGATCGTGGCTTCATCGACAGCGTGGCGGAGAACCGCCAGTCTGCAGCCATTGTCCGCTCGACCCTGATCCTCGCGCAGAGCCTCGACATTCCCGTGCTTGCGGAAGGCGTGGAGAATGCCGAACATCTGCGCTTCCTGCAGGACGAGGGCTGTCAGCAGGTGCAGGGCTATTTCTACGGTAAGCCACAGCCGTTGTCGGAACTGCAGGATATCGTCAATCCGAAGCCGGTTGCCGAAGACCCATCGGAGGCTCCCGACACATCCATGGTGATGAAGAGTTCCGGGCTGGCCGCCTGACCGTCAGAGGATTTCATTCTCCAAAGTGTCGCAATATTGCGCCACTGGCTTTGCCTCCGTTTCAGCGCGCCGCTGCTCTCCTCCGATTGGCTGATTGCCAAGGTCGGAGGAAGGCGCATACTGCGGGCAGCGCTTTGGGAGGAGCCGATGCCCTTGGAAACACGCCATTCCGATCTTGTCTACTCGACGGCCCAAAAGGCGTCGGCGGCTGTAACCTCGCCGGTTGCGGCATCCTGGAGCCGCTGTCTCAACCTCTATCACCTGCAGCCTGAAGAAGCGCGCAAGCCTGTTCAGGTGGACGAGGCGACCTTTCGCGAGGCGCGCGAGCGCATGGAACGGCTGATCGGCAGTTCCACCGACGAGGTTGACCGGCTCTATCAGATGGTCGGACGATCGGGCTGTTGCATCATTCTTGCCGATCACAGCGGCATCGTCGTCGACCGGCGCGGGGCGCCCGGCGACGATGTCGAGTTCAGGGCGCTCGGGCTCTGGCAGCAGACGCTGTGGAGCGAGGCAAGCGTCGGCACCAACGGCATCGGCACGGCGCTGGCCGACGAACGGGCTGTGGTCATCCATCGTGACCAGCATTTCATGAGTGCCAATATCAATCTGTCCTGCGCGACGGCGCCGATCCGCGACCATCTCGGGCGCGTGACGGCGGCGCTCGACGTCTCCACCTGCCGCAACGACGTGTCCGACATGACCCTCGCGGTCCTTTCCCAGGCGGTGCGCGACGCCGCGTCGCGGGTCGAGAGCAATCTCTTCCGCCAGGCCTTTGCAGGCGCGCGCATCGTCGTCGTGCCGCAAGCCAATTCTTTGTCGGCGCTGATCGCCGTCGATGGCGATGATCTGATCCTTGGGGCAACCAAGGCGGCCCGGCTTGCGCTGAAGCTTGACGACGGACTGATCGCGCAGGGGCTTCCGGCCGCCGATGCGCTGCGTGAGACACGCGGTGGAAGGGCCAGCGACCTCGATGACGCCGAGCGGGCGGCGCTGCGCCGGGTGCTGTCACGCGCCAATGGCAATGTCTCCCAGGCTGCCCAGATGCTCGGCATCAGCCGGGCGACGCTGCATCGGAAAATGAAGCGCTTCCAGCTGCACTGATCTTCGGTATGTGTCGCAAGACTGAAACACTGTGCGCTGCAGCACTGTTTCGCGGCACTATCTCCAGAACCGGAACGCAGCAATCATCCTGCCATCGGGACCCGAGGAGGGGTCCCTCAACCGGGAGGATGACAGATGAACATTCAGGTCCAGACGATTGCGGCTTCGCCGTTCAAGTTGAAATACGGCAACTTCATCGGCGGTGAATTCCGCGAGCCGGTGAACGGCCGCTACTTCGAGAATTCGACACCGGTCACGGGTGGCAAGCTTTGCGACATCGCACGCTCGGACGAAGCAGACATCAATCTTGCACTCGATGCTGCCCATGCCGCCAAGGACAAGTGGGGCCGCACCTCGACCACCGAGCGCGCCAATATCCTGAACCGGATCGCCGACCGCATGGAGGCCAATCTTGAGCTTCTGGCGCGGGCCGAGACCTGGGATAACGGCAAGCCGCTGCGCGAAACCATGGTCGCCGACATTCCGCTCGCCATCGACCACTTCCGCTATTTCGCCGCCTGCGTACGCTCCCAGGAAGGCACGATCGGCGAAGTCGACCATGACACGATCGCCTATCATTTCCACGAGCCGCTCGGGGTCGTTGGCCAGATCATTCCGTGGAACTTCCCGATCCTGATGGCCGCCTGGAAGGTGGCGCCGGCGCTGGCCGCCGGCAACTGCGTTGTCTTGAAGCCGGCCGAGCAGACGCCAGCGTCAATCCTGGTGTTGGCCGAACTGATCGCCGATCTGCTTCCGCCGGGCGTCCTCAACATCGTCAACGGCTTTGGTCTCGAAGCCGGCAAGCCGCTGGCGACCAGCCCGCGGATTGCCAAGATCGCCTTTACCGGCGAGACCTCCACCGGCCGTCTGATCATGCAATATGCCAGCCAGAATCTGATCCCGGTGACGCTCGAACTCGGTGGCAAGTCGCCGAACATCTTCTTCGAGGACGTCATGCGCGAGGATGACGACTATCTCGACAAGGCGCTCGAAGGTTTTGCGATGTTCGCGCTCAACCAGGGCGAAGTCTGCACCTGCCCGAGTCGTGCGCTGGTGCATGAGAAGATCTATGACCGCTTCATGGAAAAGGCGATCAAGCGAGTCGAGGCCGTTATCCAGGGCGATCCGCTTGCCATGTCGACGATGATCGGGGCGCAGGCCTCTTCCGAACAGCTCGAAAAGATCCTGTCCTATATCGACATCGGCAAACAGGAAGGTGCCGAGGTTCTGACCGGCGGTTATCGCAACCAGCTGCCGGGCGAGCTGTCGGGTGGCTACTACGTCAAACCGACCGTGTTCCGTGGCCACAACAAGATGCGCGTCTTCCAGGAAGAGATCTTCGGACCCGTCGTCTCGGTCACGACCTTCAAGGACGAGGCGGAAGCACTGGAAATCGCCAATGACACGCTTTACGGCCTCGGTGCCGGCGTGTGGAGCCGCGATGCCAATACCTGCTACCACTTCGGCCGCAACATCCAGGCCGGTCGCGTGTGGACGAACTGCTACCACGCCTATCCGGCGCATGCGGCCTTCGGTGGCTACAAGCAGTCGGGCATTGGTCGCGAGACGCACAAGATGATGCTCGATCACTACCAGCAGACCAAGAACATGCTGGTTTCCTACAGCCCGAAGGCACTCGGCTTCTTCTGAGACCCTCCCCAGGGGCGGTGTCCGCCAATGCCGCCCCTCATGCCCCTCTTCCTGTTCTTCACCAGGAGGAGGGGTTCTTTCGTTCTGACACCAGGAGAGCAGACAATGACCAGCGGAGATCAGCCGCGTGTGGTGGCAACCGAAGCCGCGCTCGCGTTTCTCGCCGAAATCCAACGGGATCACCCGGAGATCCTGTTTCACCAGTCCGGCGGCTGCTGCGACGGCTCGTCACCGATGTGTTATCCGGCAAGCGACTACCGGGTGGGCGAGACGGACGTGCAACTTGGAGAGATCGGCGGTGTGCCCTTCTACATCAGCGGCAGCCAGTATGCCGTCTGGGCGCATACGCAGCTGATCATCGACGTGGTGCCGGGGCGAGGGGGCATGTTTTCGCTCGACAATGGCCGTGAGCGGCGCTTCCTGACACGGTCGCGGCTGTTTTCAGGCGGGGAGGCCTGTCCGTTGCCGCCACGTGCCGTCTGAGGCAACAAGGTTCAGCGCAGGCCGATCTTCTTGCAGGCGGCATCGATGATCGACAGCTTGTAGGCCTGCGTCGTGTGATACTCGCGCAGGAATTCGCGCGAGATCCACATGACCGACCGACCGCGATTGCCGTCCCAACCGATGCTGCCGATCTCTTCGGCTTCGCGCAGCTTGCGGGTCAGATGGGTGCGTGACAGGCGGAAGGTTTCCGCCAGCTCCGGTACGGACCGCAGCTGGGTCGGGACGCGTTCGACGGACGGATCGACCGGCTCGACACCCAGCATCAGCCAGTCCATGACGATCCCTCCGTTGTTCAGCCATGTGAACAGGGACCAGGTCTTTGGAGGACTGCGCAGCTCCGGTGAGATCATTGCGCGCGCACTGATCTCCGGGTGCAGCCTGGGGAGAATGGTTTCGTCGAGTTCGAAGACATCAAGCCGTCTGCCGCCGTCGAGCCGATCAAGGCTTGCGAGGTGGATGAACACCCAGCGGCGGGTGGCTGCTACGGTCTGCGGGGCCGGCAGGAAGGGCCGGTTACGCCGGTCCTGCGTCTGGCCTTGCTGCGCGATGCCGTAGACCAGCATTTCCTTGATGAAGGCATCGGCCGTATTGACCGACGAAATCCCAAGGGTCTTCACCTGCTCGAGATAGCGGGCCATCAGGATGACGGGTTCGGGATTGCCGCGGGCGACCTCCGCGAAATACTGTCCCATGGCCAGATGGCCGAGCAACCAGCGCTGCTGTGTTCCGAAGACGGCTGCCAGTCTCGGGCTTTCATCGTTGACCTGAAGCAGGCCACGGGTCTGTTCCCGAACTGTCTCATGCAGATCAGGATTCGCAAGCAGCTGTTCAACCGTGAGTGACATCGATCACACGTAAGGGGTGAATTAACATACGCTTGTTTCAAGGTGAAACGTCGCGGGCGCAGCTGTATGCAAAGTGTAAACACAGCGCAAGTGGTTGCTCCACCACCGGCACCGGATGTCTTTATTACAGTTAATTCTAAAAAGGTGCTTTCCGTCAGTCGAAAAGGCTGGAAACGGACTCTTCCTGGCTGGTGCGGTTAATTGCCTCACCGAGAAGCGTTGCCGTCGAGAGCACGCGGATATTGTGCGCCGACTGCACTGCAGTGGTCGGCTGGATGGAATCCGTGATCACCAGTTCGCGCAGCTTGGAGGAGGCAACGCGGGTCACGGCGCCGCCGGACAGAACACCGTGGGTGATGTAAGCGGTGACGCTGGTTGCGCCGTTCTTCAGCAGCGCTTCGGCCGCGTTGCAGAGCGTGCCGCCGGAATCGACGATGTCGTCGATCAAGATGCAGTCCTTGCCGGTCACATCACCGATGACGTTCATGACTTCGGATTCACCCGGGCGATCGCGGCGCTTGTCGACGATGGCGAGCAGACAGTCGAGACGCTTGGCGAGCGAACGGGCGCGTACCACGCCGCCGACGTCGGGGGAGACCACCATGACGTTGTTGGTGTCATAGTGTTCCTTGATGTCGCGCGCGAGCAGCGGCACGGCATAGAGGTTGTCGGTCGGGATGTCGAAGAAGCCCTGGATCTGACCGGCATGGAGGTCGAGCGTCAGGACGCGGTCGGCACCGGCCTCGGTGATCAGGTTGGCGACCAGCTTGGCCGAGATCGGCGTGCGCGGACCGGGTTTCCGGTCCTGGCGGGCATAGCCGAAATAGGGAAGGACGGCCGTGATGCGGCGTGCAGACGAACGACGGAAGGCGTCGATCATGATCAGCAGTTCCATCAGGTGGTCATTCGTCGGGAAGGATGTCGATTGAACGACGAAGACGTCTTCGCCGCGCACGTTTTCCTGGATCTCTACGAA
>JAIXSF010000393.1 GCA_027484835.1 Rhizobiaceae bacterium
CGAGGCCTTCAACGAGGATCTGGTCGAGGCACTCGCCGCCGGCACAGTAGCGCGCATCCGTCGACTTGAAGAAGTCGGTCTTCTTGACCCGGTCGGCCACGCCCTTGTCGCCGGTATTGTTGTCCCACCACTCGGTCTTGATGCCTGCCCGCGTCAGCACATCCATCAGATTTTCGGTGGCGAGCGCCTTGGCGTGGGAATAGTTCTCGCGCCCGTAGACGGAGAACATGCAAGGCACGGAAACGGCCGTTGCCGTTCCGCAGCTCGATGTCTGCGGGTAGTAGATGATGTCCTGCTTGGAGAGCTCCGGATTGGTTTCGCGGGTATATCCCCCGAGCTGGAAGTTCTGTGCCCGCGCCGTTTCACCGACGACGACGATGGTCACACGAGGTTTGCGCTCGGCCTTCGGCATGACATCGGCGACCTTGGCATCGGTGCCGATGGGCTGAAGAACGATCGTCGTTTCTCCGGACTGATGGACCAGGAAGCTTGCCGCACTGCCAATCGGGAAGATGGGGTTCAGTGTGCGGAACCAGTCGCGATGTTCGCGGGTGCTGAAGATGAAGGTGCCGCTGTTGGAAAGGCCGGCGAGCCCGAAGACCATGAGGCAAGGCACGATGATCATCAGATTGACCGCGACCTTCCGAAGGATCGGACGGTGCACGACCTCCACCCAGGCGATCAGAAGCGACGGCAGCACCCCGAAGAGCATCATGTGCAGCACGAAGGCGCCAGTGATCAGATGTCCTGCCTCGGCTTGATTGGTTTCCGCAGCGTTGCGGATCATTTCGCTGTCGATGATGACCCCGAACCGGTCCATGAACCAGGCGGCGCTCACGCTCGCCAGGATGAAGAAAATCAGGGCCGGCTTGATCACGTATTTCGCCGAGAAGGTGACCATCAGTGCGATGAAGACCGCGAGCAAACCGATGACAAGCGCGGCGATGGCAAAGCCGTTACCCTCGAGATAGCGGAACGACCGATCCCAGAATGCCTGGTTGGTCACAAACAGGATGTAGACGGCGGTGAGGATGCTCAGCCATTCGCTGCGCAGACGGGGTCTTGAGTTCAAAAGCGTCTTCAGCAAGCCCGCTTCCTTTCGTGCATGGATCTGGAGGTCCAATGCATTGAAGCGGGAAGCTGACAGACACCTGAACGCTTGCGGCGCCATCAGGCGGTTAGCGGCAAGGCAACACCTTCAGTCAAACCGGCACTCCTGCCCTCAAGCATGGCCTTTCAGCATCTCGGCAAGCGGCAGCCTGACCCGCAATTTCATGCCGAGAAGGGCAAGCCCTGTGATCTTCCGCTGCAGGAACATCTTGTCGGGCGAGGGCAGGGCCCAGAGTGCCCGATCCGCAAAGAGCGGCACGGCCCGCTCCCTGACCGCGACGAGTGGCCCGCGATCACTGAAGTCGACAAGGCCTGAAGGTGCTTTCATGACGTGATCGAGGACGATCGAGATCATGTCGTTGAGGATTGGTCCGTATCGATCCGTCTGCGCACGGGACAGGTATTGCATGTCGATTAGCGAGTCGCGAACCGCGTTGCCACTGCCGGCGAGCGTGGCCCGCAGGAGCACCCTGTAAGCTTCGGCGCTCTCGGGCGAAACGGGTCGAACAGCGCCGAAGTCGAGCAGCGCGATCCGCCCGTCCTCCGGCCGCCAGAGATAATTGGCGAAGTTGGGGTCGGTCTGCATGTGGCCGAAAATGAAGAGTTCACGCAGTGCCAGATCCGATATCGCCGTCATCGCCGCATCACGCTGGGCCTGCGGCGCCAACGTCAGGCGCTCAAGCGGCAAACCGTCGACGAAATCCATCGGAAGCACTGTCGGCCGCAACAGCTCTTCGACCGGTGCGGGAACGATGAAGCGGTGATCGTCCGCAAGCAGAGTGCCGAACCGGCGCATTTCAGCGGCCTCACGCAGGTAGTCGGCCTCCTCGCGCAATTGCCGTTTGGCTTCTGCCAGATGCGGCGCGATGTTGAAGCTGGCCGGAAGAAGGCCCGACAGGCGAAGGAAGGTCGCGACGTTGTCGATGTCGGAATCGATGCTCTGGCTGACGCCGGGATACTGAACCTTGACGGCGACCCGCCGACCCGACGCGAGCACCGCCTTGTGCACCTGACCGATGGAGGCGGCGGCAATCGGGGTCATGTCGAACTGGCTGAAGTGGCGGCGCCAGTCTGGTCCCCAGGCCCCGGACAGGCAGGCTGAAAGCTGCCCCGGCGGCATGAAATGCGCCGAGGATTGCAGCTGCGAGAAGATCACCTGAAGCTCCGGCGGCAGGAACTCGCCCGGCTCGAGCGAGATCATCTGGCCGAGCTTCATGGCCGCACCGCGCATCCGCGAAACCTGGTCTGCGGCCTTGCGAGCATTCGATGGCGTCAGAAGCAGATCGCGCAGATGGGGCCGCTCCCCTTGCGCGAGGCGGCTCAATCCATCCGCGACCATACCCGATGCAATGCCGCCGGCGATCTGCCCGAGTGCCGCAAGCCGGCTCAGACGCCCCTGTGGCACTGGCTTGTAGCGATCACGCTCGCTCATGCGCTCGGCCCTTGCAGGCGGTGATAACTGTCGAGCTGCGGGAGGCAATCGCGCCCACACCCGTGCCGGCTCGACCAGACATGGAGATTGGGAGCCATGCTACGCCCTCCGGCTTTGTATCAGTGATGGGATCTTCTCCTTGAGGCCGAAGAAGCCTTTCCGGCAGTGCGGCCAGCTTCGAAGGTCCCAGTCACGCAGATGCTCTGCGAACAGGATGCCCTCTCGAACAGCGTCTGCCCGAACTGGTGCCATGTCGTCGGCGATCGGCCCGACCGGCAGAAAGGCAGTGGCGATCTGTGTGCAGTCCGCAGATCTGGCCGTGGTGACGACATCCCAAGGCTGAAGCTCGCCGCATGGCGCCGCTTCCGGCCAGACCTCTGAGGCGCGCTGGAGCCCGTCGGCAAGTGCTGTGCGATCCCATGCATTTCGCGGCTCGAGCACTGCGATCGCCTTGACGGGAAGAACCTTCATCTCCTCGACCTGCTCGACAGAAAGGTCCTCGGCAGTGAGCAGGAGCAGCGTAGCCCGGGAGCGGTCGGGTTCTCGCATGCCCCGAGGCGGTGAGGGCTGAGGAACCTCGAGGGAATCTGCTGGGATACGAGCCGTCCTGCTCAGACCAACCGGCGCATAGCGGCCATCGGTCATTGCCTTGATCCGCTCGGGGTCCGCGAGATAGGACTTGCCCGCCGTGTGCAGCCCTGCCACCCATCGCCAGGAGAGTGTATTGCTCGCCGGATCGGCATCGATCAGCCGGTCGAACATGAAGGCCGCACCTAGTTCCCAGGGCAGGCCAAGGCTGAAGATCCAGATCGATGCAAACTGCATCCGCGACCAGTTATGGATGTAACCGGTTTCCTCCAGCTCCACGACCCATGCATCGAAGCAGTCAATTCCCGTCCGCGCGTCAATCGCAGCTTCATACCGTGACCGCATCCCGGACGAGGCATGGAGGCGGTCCTGTAGAGACGGCAGCAGGTGGCAATAGTCGTCCCAGAGGGAGGCGCGCTGTTCGAGCCAGCCTTTCCAATAGGTGCGCCAGAAAACCTCGCTCACGAATTTCTCGGCCGCCGACAGCCCGTGCCGCTTGATCACGGCATCGACGACCTCGGCTTCGCTGACAAGCCGCCTGCGCAGTGCTGCTGACAGCTGCGAGACATGCACATGGCGACCTTGCCCCTTGTCCTTGTTGCGCAGCCGCGCATAGTCGGTGCCGGCAACCGGCAGAAATGCATCGAGCCGCGCGAGCGCAGCGGCGCGGGTAAGGGGAATTTCAGATACTGCCATGTGTGTGCCGAGCCATTCCGTTTTCGGTTGGCAGGTGGCATGACGCGCCAAAGACTAGTGCGATCCACCTGCACACCCGTCTACGGAGGCGATGTGTCGGCGGACCAGCCTTCGGACCGACGAAGACAAGAAGAAACCGGTTCGGTCAGTCCGCCGTTGGGTCCGTCTGACTGATGAGGATGGTCCGCGTATCGCGGGCACAGCTGCGGATAATCCTGTCCACCATGGTCGCAGCTTGATTGGCGATTTCTGGCACGCCGGTGAGTTCGCCGAAGGCGGGTCGGGCAGGGGGGCCTGCGACGAAGAGACTGGAGTTAGGCGTGCCAGCGACCGTCAACGCGCGGCCGGCAGTATCGCATGTCAGACCGAGACCATGCGGATCCGACTGGATCAGGCCCTTCTGATGCATGGCCAGCAAAAACCGCTGATGCGCGGCATAGTCACGGAAATCCGGCCCGGTGGCGAGTAGGATGCGGCTGCAGCGAAGCTCCGAATGACCCGTGGAGTTTCTGATCTTCACCACAAGGTCTGAGCCGTCTCGGCCAATCGAAGTAAGATCACCTTGTTCAAGGGTGATGCGGCCTGTCTCGAGCCCGGTTTCAAGCACGGCGGCAGCCTGGGGCGGCATCCGGTAGCGGTGCACATCGTACCAGCGGCGCAGGCGTCTAAGGAACTTCTGCCGCTCCAGGACTGGCAGATGCTGCCAAAGTTCCTGCGCATGCAAGCGCAGGGCATCAAAGACCGATTGCCACGGGATCCCGTTCGCTTCTGCCTCTGAGATGGTGGCTCTGACCTTTACCAGGAGCTTCAGAGCCGAGTTGAGGTCCGGACCGCGAAAGTCGCCGAACGCGGAAAAGCCGCCGCCGGCATGCGGCCGCGGCAGCAGGCCCGAACGGGAAAGTAGTGTCACCTTGCCCGCGTGGCCAAGCCCCTTCAATTGGCTCAGCGCATCAAGAGCGGTGAGACCGCACCCGACAATCAGGATGGAGTCCGTCTGGCTGATGCCTGACAAGGCATGCGGTGTCTGGACATCGGTCACACGGGCCGCCGTCAGGGGATCGAGCCTGTCGAACGCTGAAGGTCTTGATGCCGGAGGATGTCCGGTTGCGAGGATGACGACATCTGCCAGGACGGAGGCGCCATTAGCGCCCGTGATCCGCCACTGATCCTTCTCCCTGTCGAGTGCTCGCACGGTCTCCCGGACATGGCGGATGGCCCCGCTGTCGAGGTGAGGCGCCAGTTGTTTCTGCATGAAGCGTCCGAAGTCTCGACGGCGGGCAAACACGCCTTCGGGTGTCACGGCCTGAGGATCGACGGTGAGTGTTCCGCTGGTATGCAGCCAGTCGAGGAAAGCAGTCGGCGCTCCCGGAATGGCCCGCATTCTATGTGCTGCCACATTGAGGCGGACATCGGCATCGCGTCCGTCATAGGCGAGGCCGCATCCCAGATGCTCCCGTGCCTCGAAAACCCAGACTTCCTCGATGTCGCGCAGTCCGCGATCGACCAGGAGCTTTGCAAGAAGTGCGCCCGTAAAACCTCCGCCGATTATGGCGATGCGCGACGGTGGGCGTTCGGTGCGCGCCTGCAGGCGGGGCGAGGAGGTCCTGATCTTCAACATGGCAGTCTTCCTTCCGGTTCGCGGTGGCAGAGCTGGTCACATTCTATAAAATATATGGACATAAAGAACGTTTGTCCACCGCTACGGGTTCCTTGACGAGATCCACCGCTGCTTGCCCCCACGGTCCGTCGAGGGCCGTCATGCTGATGAACGCGGAAGTGCCGGAAATCCGTTTGCAAATTTCCGGAATCTTCGAAACATCATTTCTCTATATAAATTATGGAAATTGTAGGCTCCTTGTATTCGACCATCCGAATGCATGAGGAGCTGCCATGACGCGTAAAATCAGACTGGGTGCATTTCTTCCCGGCGGCGGCCAGCACATCGCGTCCTGGCGGCATCCAGACCAGCCCGCCGATGGCGCGGTCAGCTTCGAGTTTCACAAACAGCTGGCGCTGACAGCGGAAAGAGGGCTATTCGATGCCTATTTCCTCGCCGATGGTCTCGCGGTCGGCTTTGGCGGTGCCCGCGAAGGCGGGAACGCACGGGTGGCGGGCTTTGAGCCGGTGACGCTGTTCTCGGCACTCGCACCCTTCACCACGCATCTCGGTTTCATCGCGACTGCCTCGACCACCTACGAGGAGCCCTACAACACCGCCCGCAAGTTTGCGTCGCTCGACTTGATCTCGGATGGGCGCGCCGGCTGGAATGTCGTGACGACGACGGGCGATCCCACCGCGCAGAATTTCAACCGCGATCAGCAGCTCCCGCATGCGGACCGCTATCGGCGCGCCGCAGAGCATGTCGACGTGGTCAAGAAGCTTTGGGACAGCTACGAAGACGATGTCTTCGTGCGCAACAAGGAGACGGGTGTTTTCTATGACCCGGCCAAGCTTCACGACGCCGATCATCGCGGCGAGCACTTCAAGGTCAAGGGACCGCTGAACGTCTCACGTTCCCGCCAGGGACATCCCGTCATCGTCCAGGCAGGCCAGTCCGACGACGGTCGTGGTCTGGCTGCCGCAACCGCGGAGGTGATCTTCACCGCCCATCAGCATCTCGAGACGGCGCAGGAATTTTACCGCGACATCAAGAACCGTGCCCGAGGCCTCGGACGCAATCCCGATCACGTCCTGGTCATGCCCGGCGTTTCGCCCTTTGTCGGCCGTACGGAAGAGGAAGCGCGCGAGAAATACGATCGCCTGACGTCCCTGATCCTCGAGGAAGACGGCATCGGCCTGCTCAACGGTCTGACCGGCGGGGCGCTCGACCTAAAGGGATACGATCTCGACGGCCCGCTGCCGCCGGCCCCGCCGACCGAGGGCATGAAGAGCCGCCAGGCGCTGATCCGCCAGATCGCCGATGAGAACAACTTCTCCATCCGTCAGCTCTACCAGTGGGTCGCTTCGGCGCGCGGCCACTTCACCATCGTCGGAACGCCGGGCCAGATCGCCGACACGCTGCAGGAATGGTTCGAAAACGAAGCGGCCGACGGCTTCAACATCCTGCCACCTTGGCTTCCGACCGGCCTCGATGATTTCGTCGACCTCGTGATCCCCGAGCTGCAGCGTCGTGGCCTGTTCCGCACGGCCTATGAAGGCCGGACGCTGCGCGAGAACCTGGGACTGCCTTTCCCCATCAACCGCCACACTGCCGAGCGCTCGGTGGTGCAGGCTGCAGAGTGAGAACCGCCATGTCCTATGAAGATGTCCATCACGGTCGCGCTTTCGGCCTCCCCGTTTCGCAAGCCGCCGCCCCTCCGACACCCTGGCTGGGCCAGCTGGCTGCCTCGGTTACGCCGTTCTTCGCCCGCTACGGCCTCGTCATCGCCTTCCTCGTGATATGGCAGGCATCTGCCAAACTGGGCTGGGTCAATGCATCCGTTTTCCCGCCGCTCGACGAAATCCTCTCCGCGTTGTGGAATGCTCTCGCCTCCGGCGCGATCCTGGATGACATTGCGATCAGCTTGCAGCGGTCCGGCATCGCCTTCGTGGCCGCCGTCGGTCTCGGCATCCCGCTTGGCCTCTTTATGGGGCAGGTGAGGGCGGTCGAAAGGGCGCTTGATCCGCTGCTGCAATTCTTCCGCCAGACGTCGGCGCTGGCGCTCTATCCCGTCTTCATCCTGCTCCTCGGTCTCGGCGAGACTTCAAAGGTCTTCGTGATCTTCTGGGCAACGCTCTTCCCGATCCTGCTGTCGACGATCGGCGGCGTGAAGGAGGTGGACAAGAAGCTCATCGAGATGGCCCGCACCTATGGCGCAGGTTCCCTGCAGATCTTCCGCCGCGTGGTTCTGCCGGCGTCCGTTCCCGCGATCTTTGTCGGCCTCCGACTGTCCGCGACGACGGCGCTGCTGCTGCTGATCGCCGCCGAGATGATCGGCGCCAACAAGGGCCTCGGCTTCCAGGTCATGAACGCCCAGTACAACTTCCAGATCCCGCTGATGTTCGCGGCGATCCTTCTCCTCGCCCTGTTCGGTCTCGCAGCCAACGCTGCCCTCGTTCACCTGCAGCGACGTCTCTGCCGCTGGGCCTGATCCTTTCCAAGCATCCCGTCACTCCATCATTCAAGGAAACTCCGATGACATTCCACTCTCGCAAACTCCTCCTTTCGGCAGCCCTTTCCCTGGCGCTGTCCGGCACGGCCTTCGCCGCTGAAGAAGTAAAATTCCGCTATCTCGCAAGCCAGGGCGGCCTCTCGGCCTACGAGCTCGCCGCAGAACTCGGCTACTTCAAAGATACCGGCATCACCATCGAGAATGTCGGTTATGCCACCGGCGGCCCGGCCTCGCTGATTGCGCTCGCCTCCGGCGACGTCGAGATTGGCAGCGCCGCCACCTCGGCCGTTCTGAACTCGATCATCGGCGGCAACGACTTCGTCGCGGCCTATCCCTCGAACGGCATAAACGACGAGGTCCAGTCGATCTTCTACGTGCTGGAAGACAGCCCGATCCGCGAGATCAAGGACATCGCCGGCAAGAGCGTTGCTGTGAATACGCTTGGTGCCCATCTGGACTACACGATCCGCGAAGCCCTTCATTCTGTCGGCCTGCCGACGGACTCGGCCAACCAGATCGTCGTGCCCGGCCCGCAGCTTGAGCAGGTCCTGCGCTCCGGCCAGGTCGATGTTTCGGCCTTCGGCTACTGGCAGACGACCTTCGAAGGTGCGGCCAAGAAGAATGGTGGCCTGCGCGCCGTCTTCGATGACACCGACGTCCTCGGCGAAATCGCCGGCGGCTTCATCGTGCTGCGTCGCGACTTTATCGAGAAGCATCCGGAAACTGCGAAGATCTTCGTCGAGCAGTCCGAACGCGCTCTCGACTACGCCCGCGAAAACCCGGATGAGACGAAGAAGATCTTCGCCAAGGCACTCGCCGAGCGCGGCGAAAACCCTGATATCGCGCAGTTCTTCCGCGGTTTCGGCGTCCGTCCGGGCGGTAAGGCCGTCGAGCGCGACCTGCAGTTCTGGATCGACGTCCTGGTTCGCGAAGGCAAGATCAAGGAAGGTCAGCTCTCGGCCAACAAGATCCTCTATTCCTCCGAAACGGCGAGCAACTGAGACATGGCCCTTGCCCAGTCGAACAGCGTTCGTGGAGAGGTGGCGATCCGCCACCTCTCCAAGACCTACACTCTCAATGGCAAGCCGCTTCAGGTTCTGAAAGATCTGAATCTGGGGATCCGTTCCGGTGAAAGCCTAGCGATCGTCGGCGCCAGCGGCTCCGGCAAGACGACGCTCCTGCGCATCTTGGCGGGGCTTGAAGACGCCGACAGCGGAGACGTCCTGATCGACGGCCGCCGCGTCAGCGGTGTCGGTAACGAGCGGGCGGTTATCTTTCAGGAGCCGCGCCTGCTGCCCTGGCTAACCGTCATCGACAACATCGGCTTCGGCCTTGAAACGCGCGGACTTTCCCGTGAGGAAGCGCGCTTCATTTCGCAGCGTTATGTCGATCTGGTTGGTCTGAAGGGCTTCGAAACGGCCTATCCGCGTCAGCTTTCGGGTGGCATGGCACAGCGCGTCGGCATTGCGCGCGCACTCGCCGTCCAGCCGGAAATCCTGCTCCTCGACGAACCGCTCGGCGCCCTCGATGCCATGACCAAGATCGGCATGCAGCAGGAACTGGCGCGCATCTGGAAGGAAGAGGACGTGACGACCGTGCTCGTCACTCACGATCTCGAAGAAGCAATCTTCCTCGCCGACCGCATCTTGATCCTGCCCCGCGAAAAGGGCGGTGAGCCCAGGGTCATCGATGTCGATCTCCCGCGTCCCCGTGACCGGAGCGCACCTGCTTTCGTCCGCCAGCGCGAGGAGCTGCTGACAGTCTTCGGTCTGCACTAGGCGAACGCGTGTTCGGGATGGGATCCCGAGCACGTTCACCGCAAGCCGCAGTCAAATCTGCTTGCCGATCCGGAGCTCCCCGTGAGAAACATGCGGGTCTTGGCGGAGCGGAATGGGATAGACTGACGGGTATGCAGCGACAGGAAACGACCATCAAGGCGGGACGATCGAGCCCCACCGTCAGCCTCTTGTTGCAGAACAGCGCGCAGCTCTTTGGGGCCATGGACAAGGCCCGCCATGCCTACGACACCGCCACAATTGGCGTGCCCTCGCAGTTAGGCCACAGCGTGGCCGCAACGATCCTGGCCTGGCTTCAGCCGGGCAAGCGCTCGACGCTCGAAACCCTGACAGCGGTGAAACTGCCCACCGGCGACAACAGCGGCATGAGGGCCAGTTGATGATCGATCGACCGGATCTCTTTCTCCGACGCCTGTTCGATCGGGCTGTCGAAGTGGCAGACCCCATGCGCTCCCTGAAGGATTTCTTGCCCGAAAAGCCGATGGGACGCGTGATCGTCATTGGCGCCGGCAAGGCAAGCGCGCGCATGGCCGAGGCCGTCGAAGCCGTATGGGGTCCTTGCGAAGGTCTCGTGATTACGCGCTATGGCTACGCCCGGCCTTGTCAGGGGATCGAGATTGTCGAGGCCGCCCACCCGGTGCCTGATGAGGCCGGCCTCGAGGCAACAGCCCGCATGCTGTCCCTGGTTGAAACGGCAGGCGAGGGCGATTTCGTCCTGGCGCTGATCTCGGGTGGAGCTTCCGCCTTGCTGGTCCAGCCTGTAGCGGGAGTCTCGCTCGCCGAGAAGCAAGCGGTCAATCGGGCGCTTCTCGCCTCCGGAGCGCCGATTGACCGGATGAACACGGTCCGCAAGCATCTGAGCCGGGTGAAGGGAGGCCAGCTGGCAGCTGCCGCCTGGCCGGCGGAACTGCTGGCGCTGATCATCTCTGATGTCCCGGGTGATGATCCGGCCTTTATCGGCTCCGGGCCGACCGTCGGTGATCCCTCATCACCAGATGATGCGCTTGCGGTGATCGACCGGTGGAAGGTCGCTGTGCCCCGGTCTGTCCGCGAGGCACTCTCCCATGGCTCGGGCGTGGTGCAGCCCGATGATCCCCGCCTGGCCCGCGCCCGAAACGTCATCTATGCCGCACCGCGCCAGTCGCTGGAGGCGGCCGCAGCGCTCGCGAGGGAGGCCGGTTGCGACGTGCGCCTGCTCGGGGATGCGCTGGAAGGCGAGGCGCGGGAGGTGGCTGCAGCACAGGCGAAAGAGGCGCTGGACGCACGATCAGCAATGAAACCGGGCGATCCTCCGATCCTCCTGCTCTCGGGCGGGGAACTCACGGTCACTCGGCGAGGTGATGGCATCGGCGGTCCCAATGCAGAGTTCTGTCTTGCGCTTGCCTTGGCGCTGGACGGGGCCGAAGGCATTCATGCACTGGCCTGTGATACAGACGGCGTCGACGGCGCTGCCGAGGTGGCCGGCGCCGTTATCGGTCCGAACGTCCTGAAGGATGCGGTCGACTGCGGTCTCGATCCACGTCTGGCGCTTGAGCGCAACGACGCCCATTCCTTTTTCGCAGCTCTGGACGCCCAAGTTGTCACCGGGCCGACGCTCACTAACGTCAACGATTTTCGTGCCATCCTAATTCGGACTTAGTTCCAGAAATGCCTTACCCAAAAAAAGCTAGTTTGAGCCATCTCAACGCGATCTTGGTCGTCGCCCGCGTTCTTTTCGAGATGGGTTATCAAGGGCCAGTTGGGACGGAGGCCTTGCGAAGGGTGATCCAGAGGTGGCACTGAAAGCGTTCCGCGCGGCATTCACGATATGACGGGCAGGACTGGACAAGCGACCAAGTCATCACAGGCTCGGCTAGCGGATTAGTAGGCTTACGAATGTTCAGGCTTGCTGATTTCGCCCACCCTCAAGAAGGCTGTCTGACAGAGCATCGCTCGCCGGACGAGGTGCGACCAGACAGCGTCCGACATCTAGCACAGCAAACCAATGCTGCCTGCCATTCCAACGGGAGCAAGTAGAACGATAACCGCAAAGTTCAATCCAAGTCTCAACGGGTTGGATGGAACTCAGGCCGGGGCACTGATCCTTATATGTCCGTACTCGCCCTCGATACCCCGACATCGGACTGTCTGCTTTCGGCCCCACTCCCGACACGCCAAGTGGGCCAAGCGCTTGATGTGGCGCGTTTATCTGTCAGTTTTCCTTTGAAGTAGTGTTAAGTCGACGGTTCGGCTCAAGAGCGCACGTTGGAAAATGCTCTGCGGTCTACCCGGCTCTTCAAGCGAAGTTTGCTGTTTGGTCGCCCGGACTACCGAATTGTCGAACCTGTCTGAGAGCGCCCTGCTGGCTCCGTCCACATAGCTAAATCATCCCGAGATCTTCGAAAGAGGCGTGCAAGGCACGGTCTGCGGGGGACAGCCGATCGGCTGCGAAATTGTGCTGGTGCCAATACGGATAGATATAGGGCGGACGGCTGACGAGATTGAGACGGGAAAGCTCTTCTTCTGTCAGCTTGAGGTCCGTTGCCGCGATGTTGTCCTTGAACTGGTGTTCGCTCAGGCCGCCTACCACGAGTGTCGAGATGGCAGGGCGGGACAGGGTCCAAGCGAGGCTTACCTGCGCCACCGACACCCCTCGTTCTGCAGCGATCTCTTCCAATACGTCGACGATGGTCCACAGACGTTCCTGATCGCGGATCGGTGGTTCGCTCCAGCCTTGTGCCTGCCGTGAATCAGCCGGCGTCTTATTACGCCCGAATGCACCGGAGAGCAGACCCGCCGCCAACGGGCTCCAGACCATTACGCCAAGACCCTGGTCGACCGATAGCGGAAGGAGTTCGTATTCGGCCTCGCGCGCTTCGAGTGTGTAGTGGATCTGCTGCGTGACGAAGCGGGGCAGGGCCTTGGCATCCGAGATCTGCAGCGCCTTCATGATGTGCCAACCGGAATAGTTGGAGCATCCGATGTAGCGGATTTTGCCCTGATCGCGCAGCGTATGCAGTGCTTCCAAGGTCTCATCGAGAGGCGTTAGGCCATCCCATTCATGCATGAAGTAGATGTCGATGTGGTCACGCTTCAGGCGCGCGAGCGAGCGTTCGCATTCGCGAATCACGTGAAAGCGGGAGGCTCCCTCGTCATTCGCACCCTCGCCAATCCTCATCCGCGCCTTAGATGAAATCAGGACGTCATTGCGCCTCGATCCCAGAGCCTCACCTAGAATTTCCTCTGAACGGCCAAGTGAATACATGTTGGCCGTGTCAAACAGGTTGACGCCTAGATCGATGCAGCAGTCGACCAGGCGTCGCGCCTCATCGACGCCATGGTTTGCAACCTTGGCAAAGCCTCCAACGCCACCGAACGAAAACGTGCCCATGGAGACGGCCGAGACCTTGAGACCCGAACGGCCCAGAATTCTGTATTCCATGTCTTCCTCCTCGAAATCAGTCTGGCGACACGCGCGTCAGGCGCAGCAAGTCCGCGATGTAGTCCATCCCGAGCTCAGGACTCGTCAGATATGGCCGAGGCGGTGACACGCTTTGAAGCGCGCGCGCCATGGACGCCTGAGCCAGGACGATCAGATCTACACTCTCGGAAAGGATCTCGTAGTCGCTGCGGATCAGCGCGTCGTGCGTTTGGGTATCGCCGCTTTTCAGGTGCGAGAACGCGTCGGAGCACAGGCAGGCGACAAACTTGCAGCGGCGTCCAAGCCTGTCTGCTGTTTGTTGCAGCAGCCTTGTCGTCGGATCCAAAGTGGTCGGCAAGGTCGCAAGAATGCCGATGTTCGAGGCGTGAAGCACTGCCTTCTCGGCCATTCCGCGGTCGATGCGGTAAAGTGGCGTCGCGGTCCTTGCAGAGAGTGTGTCGACCACATCGCCCAGTGTCGAGCAGGTGACCACGATCGCGTCGCTTCCGGCGTCTGCTGCTGATTGCACATGCGCAGCAAGCGCTTCGGCGGTTTCCTGAACGACCTTGCCGTTCTCAATCGTGCGCGCCAGCAGGCTCTCATCTGCAATCGATGCTATCTCCCACCCCGGGAGCCTTTCTTCAGCCAGCCTCGCGAACATGGGTTCAAGCGTTGCAACGGTATGGATGAAGGTCAGTTTCCGAGCTGGCTGCAACGATCCATCCACTGTCATTCGGCCCGAATTTCGTGTTTGGATGCACGGCTTCTGCTGCGTTGCGCAACCTTTTCGTGGCTCCCGCGCAGGACAAGATCTGCTCCGACCAGGATCTTCACGGCCGGCTGAGGTTCGCTGGAGTTAATGAGGTCATCAAGAATGGTGACAGCCAGATAGCCGATCTTGCGCTTGGAGACCTCGATCGTCGTCAGGCCGGGATCCATGGTTGCGCTCTGGGGGAGGTTGTCGAAGCCGATGATCGAGACATCCTCCGGGATTTTCAGTCCGTGTTCCCGCAATGCGCGGATGAAGCCATAGGCGATGATGTCATTGGTGCAGAAATAACATTCAGCCAAATCAAGTCCGTCTGCCAGCAGCTGCCGAGTATCACTGTAAGCGCCGTCATAGGTCGATTCCACCGAGAGAACGTCGGTCTCGTCAGCTGTCAGGCACAGCCGTGCCATATTCTTGAAAAAGGCATCGCGGCGAAGCTTAAAATTCGTCGTTTCGACGTGCGAGGCGACAAAGCCTATTCGCCGGAAGCCCTGCTGGTGAAAGCGCGACAGCACCTTGAAGACCGCATCCTCATTGTTCATGTCGACGAAATTGGCGTCTATGACGTCGAAGAATGTATCGATGAATACCGTGGGATAGCCCAGTCCCTGGATCAGCCTGATGTCGCCTTCGGTCAGTTCGGTTCCAAGGGCAACGACACCCGAGATCGGCGATCCTGCCAGCGATTCAGCGACTGAGCTGATCGGCTGGCCTTCGAAGCTTACCACTTCGAGCGTGTAGTTGCGCCGGGTGGCCTCTGCAGACATGCCATCGATGTAGTCTGAGATAAACCCGCTGTGGTCGCGGTTTACGGTGTGGCCATGTTTGGCGATCTTCAAGAACCTGAACGTTTCGCCCGGTTCGGCGGTCGATTTGCTCGTCCGCGGTACATAGTTGAGGCTGGCCACCGCTTCGAGCACTTTGGCGCGTGTGACGCCCGAAATGTCACCTTTTCCGTTCAGCACCAGCGACACGGTTGCAGCAGAAACACCCGCGGCCTCCGCAATGTCTCGGATCGTGAGATTCTTGCCGTTCTTCATCGCTGTCCCGAATGCTGCATCTGCGAGATAATTTACTAAACAAGGCGACTGTTGAGCGGGATGTTTACGGGAATTGCGATCGGTTCGCAACGAGAATTGCACACAGAATAGGGCTTGCCACAGGGTTTCCGCTTTGTTAGCGTTTAGTGAAGTCGTAAAACGTTCACTAAACATGGGAGGAGACCATGCGGGGAACCGGCGGCCAATTCGTGATGCTTGTCATTATGAACGCCCTGCTGCTTGTCGCTGGAGTGTTGATCTCCGGCGGCTCCTTTCTGTCACTGTTCAATCTGCAATCGATGGCAGGTCAGGTCCCCGAAATCGGGCTTCTGGCCATTGGTGTTATGCTGGCCATGTGTGCCGGCAATGGCGGAATTGACCTGTCGGGGATTGCGCTCGCCAATCTGTCAGGTGTTGTTTCTGCTGTCTTAATGGTAGCCTTGCTTGGCCCATCTGCCGATCCGACCAGCTTCAGTCTCGGCTTCATGATCGGTTGTCTCGCCGTCGGTTTTATTGGCGGACTTTTCAACGGTATGCTGATCGCGCGTTTCAACATTACGCCGATCCTGTGCACGCTCGGCACGCAGATGGCCTTCATGGGTCTTGCCGTTGTCATCTCTCAAGGCCGCGCAGTGACCGTGGGCAGTCCTGCACTTCTGTGGAGCCTCGGCAATGACATGCTTTTCGGAGTGCCAATCAGCTTTGTCATCTTCATCGTTGTCGCAACGGCAATCGGAGCCGTGCTGAAATACACACCCTATGGTCTCTGGTTGATGCTGATGGGCACCAATCCCAAGGCTGCCACCTTTGCCGGCTTCCCCAAAAGTGCGGTCATTCTAGCCACCTACGCCCTGTCCGGGACCCTGTCTGGACTAGCCGGCATCGTCATTGCGGCCCGCAACGTCAACGTGAAGTTCGACTATGGCAGCTCCTATCTTCTGATCGCGATCCTGATCGTCGTGATGGCGGGCGTTCGTCCCGAGGGTGGGTATGGTCGCGTTGTCTGCGTCGTACTGAGCGCCGTTGCGCTTCAGCTCATGTCGAGCCTTTTGAATTTTGGCGGTCTTTCCAATTTTGTCCGCGACTTTGCCTGGGGAGCCCTGCTTCTCACCTTCCTCGC